>NZ_VWWK01000023.1:0-69076 GCF_011753035.1 Burkholderia sp. Ax-1720
GAGTCCCCAGGCGCGCCCGCAGACACCGCCGCCGCCCGTGCCGCCTCGGCCGACGGCCGCGCAAGCGCGCCCGCAAACGCCGCCGCCGGCACCTGCGCGTCCGCCCATGCCGCCGATCGGGATTCCCCCCATGGCGCCCGGTGCGACCTTGCCGGCCTACTCGGCGCCGGAACCATTGCCCGGCTATTCGCAGTTCCCGCCCGAACCGAGCCAGAACGCCAATCAATGGGCCAGCCAACTCACGGTGATGAGCCAGTTCGGCGCGTCCGGCCCCGGCCATATCGACGACCTGCTGCAACTGATGGGCGGCCGCCCGATCAGCGACGCCAACGCGGGCCGCGTGAGCGTGGCCGAGCTGAACCAGGCCGACCGGCCGATGGTGGCCGCGCAGGCCGTGGTCCAGCTCGACAACGCGATGACGAAGATGGATGACGCCTCGCTTTCGGGCAAGGACATGCACGACGCGATCGCCGCCACCCAGCACATCGAGCCGGTGCAATTGCGCGCGGCCACGATGGCAAGGCTTGCCGAGCTGCTGAAAAAGGTCGATACGCGCGAAGCGCACCAGAGCGCGTTCAAGGCGATCAGCGACCAGGTTCATACCCTGCCGCCCGAGGCACGCATGCAGGTGCTGAAGGGCCTGGGCGAGCACGCCTTCCACCCGAGCTTCTCCGGCGGCCCCGAGGCGATGCGCGACGGCACCGCGAACATCCACACCGTGCTCGGCCATCTCGCGCAGATCCCGCCGGAAGCGCGTTCGCCGAGGGAAACGGCCGTGGCGCTCGACGTGATGATCGGCTGGATGCCGAACCTGATGTCGGAAACGCCCGCGAGCCACTGGCAGCCGGTGATGGATTCGCTGATGAAGGAAGCCGGCAAGCTGCCGGAATCCGAGAGCGGCCTCATCAAGAACACGGTCGCGACCATTGCCGGCCATATGCAGCCGGGCGGCGCGCTGCACGGCATGGGCGTGCTGCATCCGAACGACCTGCAGAACATGCTGCTGGTGGTGCCGGATCACCTCAAGCCGCACGCGCATTCGGACGACGAGTGAAGCCGGGCGGCCCCGCCGCCGTGTGATGCCGGGGCGGCGGAGCCGCCGGCGCGACCGGCTCGACGGCGCGCCGCGTCACGGCGCGGGTTCGCGCCTGCCCGCAAGGCCCGGGCGCCGCTGACTCGTCGTTCCGGAGCGCCGGACATCCTTCGCGCTCACCTGCGCGCGCGGCCGGCGATCGGTCACGGCCGCCCGACCCGTTAGAATTCCGCACTTTCCACGCATTCACCTCAACCGGCCCACCCAGCGATGCCTTCCGCTCCCGCACACCACGGCGCAGACGACGCCCCCGTCCACGATCTCGTCTACGGCCCCAACGACCGCCCCTCGCCGGCGGTGGCCTTCGTCGCCGCGCTCCAGCACCTGCTGGCGATCCTGGTGCCGATCGTCACGCCGGGCCTCTTGATCTGCCAGGCGCTGAACGTGCCGACCCGCGACACCACGCTGATCGTGTCGATGTCGCTGGTGATCTCGGGCATCGCCACCTTCCTGCAATGCCGCCGCTTCGGCCCGCTCGGCGCGGGCCTGCTGATCGTGCAGGGCACCAGCTTCAACTTCGTCGGCCCCCTGATCGCCGGCGGCAGCCTGATGGTGAAGCAGGGCACGCCGGTGGAAACGGTGATGGCCGCCATCTTCGGCGTGGTGATCGCGGGCTCCTTCGTGGAGATGGCGGTGTCGCGCATCCTGCCCTTCATCAAGCGGCTGATCACGCCGCTGGTGACCGGCATCGTGGTGCTGCTGATCGGCCTCACGCTGATCAAGGTCGGCCTGGTCAGCATGGGCGGCGGCTACGGCGCGATGGCCAAGGGCACGTTCGCGAGCGCGCAGAACCTCACGCTGTCCTGCCTGGTGCTGGGCACCATCGTCGTGCTGAACCGCGTGCCGATCGTCTGGGTGCGCAGCACGGCGCTGGTGATCGCGCTGGCCGTCGGCTATCTCGCCGCCGCCGCGATGGGCCGGCTCGACTTCACCGGCGCGCGCGAGGCCGCGCTGTTCCAGGTGCCCACGCCGTTGCATTTCGGCATCGGCTTCTCGTGGTCGCTGTTCGTGCCGATGCTGATCATCTACGTAGTCACCTCGCTGGAGGCGATCGGCGACGTGACGGCCACCAGCAAGGTATCGCGCGAGCCGGTGGAAGGACCGTTGTGGATGCAACGAATCAAGGGCGGCGTGCTGGTGAACGGCGCCAACTCGCTGCTGGCCGGCGTGTTCAATACCTTCCCGAGTTCGGTGTTCGCGCAGAACAACGGCGTGATCCAGTTGACCGGCATCGCCAGCCGCCACGTGGGCGTGTGGATCGCCGGCATGCTGGTGGTGCTGGGGCTGTTCCCGGCGGTGGCCGGCGTGCTGCAGGCGGTGCCGGAGCCGGTGCTGGGCGGCGCGGCAATGGTGATGTTCGGCGCGGTGGCCGCTTCGGGCATCAACATCCTGGCCGGCGTGAAGCTCGACCGGCGCGCGCTGCTGATCATCGCGGTATCGCTGGCGCTCGGGCTGGGTGTCTCCCAGGTCCCGGAAATCCTCACCAATCTGTCGCATGCGCTGAAGAACGTGCTGGCTTCGGGCGTGGCCACCGGCGGGCTGTGCGCGTTGTTGATGAACTGGTTCCTGCCGGAGAGGAAGTAGGCCGCGCCGCGGCATCCTTTCCTCGTCATCAAGCTGTTCCTGGCCTTGCCGGTGTTCGGCTGAACCCGCGTTCCGCCCTTACAAAATTAAGCTGTACAAACATGGCGAGACGCGTAGCATGGTTCGCAGCGATGCCGTCCTCCTGTCGACGGCATCGCGCCCGGCTTGCGCGGCAATGCGCGATTTCGCCGGGCCATGGCCGATCCAGCACCGCGATCCCGGTTGACGATCGGCCCGCCGCAACCCATGCGGCCCAGCCCCTTGTTCCAGGGGGCCAGCTCACCGTCCTGCCCGCCTCCGGATCACGCCCGCCAAGCGGCACAACCTCGTGCCGATACGCCCGATCAGCCTTGCTCCAGCCGCGCGCCGGGGATGCAGGAGTCACGCCATGAAAAAATCCGAACTGCTTCGATCGATTCGAAGCGACAGCTCAGCCTTCGTCGACCGGCATCTGCCCGCCAGCGCGCAAGCCGAGCTGCAACGCCTAATCGGCGAGCGACGCTGCGAGGTGGACGTCGACACCTTCCTGATGTTCGCGTCGATCCGCGAAAGCCTGGGCAGGAATGGCGCGGGCAACAGGCAGACCGACCGCGAGGCCAGCGAGATCATGGCGCTGCTGTGTGTCGGCGACGCCTGACCGATCCGGCGAAAGGAGGGATTCCATGTCGACCATGGCAAACGAGTTTCGTGTCGATCCGACACCCCGTCGCGCGGACGGCGAATATATCGCGCACGCGCGCATCAGTTCGAATCGCCTGGATGGCGTCGAATACGATGTGTACCTGAGTGGGGATCTGGCAGGCTTCGAGCTGCGCGAGGACGCGATCGCCTATGCCCGGAATTGGGCGCGGGCCTGGCTGCAGGCAGCTCACGGTTGAGCGCGCGCGGCGGGCTTGGCTTGGCTTGGCGGCGCGAATTCAGCCGCGCGTGTCGATCCACTGGCTGGCCCAGCGATCGGAATAACCCAGGGCGGCCTCTTCGGTGCCGAAGTAATCGAGCGAGTAGAACTCGTAAAGTGCCGGTTCGCCGTGGCGCTCCACGCGCCGGAGCGTCAGGTTCGAGGAAAAGCTGCCGTCAGGAAGACGGTGGACCGAGGGCGAGACCGCATAACCGCGGTAGTGTCGAGTAGTCGTGACTTGCATGATAAGTAGAAAATTTCATGAGCATGGATTGGGTGTGACACGGGCTCGGCATGGCGCCGATGGATGGTCAGGAATCCTGCTGTTCAGGGATAGCACTGCCGGCGCGATGGGCACGGCGAGTGGATAGGTTGCTGGCGGGATCAGGCCAGGCTCGCATCGGGCGAGACTTGAAACTGCGTGAAGATCCACGAGCGAGCGACGCGGATACGGGCGTATCCGCCAATCGCACTTGAAGCGGGAGCGCGTCGACGCGCCGGCACGAGAGCCGTGCCGCGCCCGTCGATGCGCCTGGCGTCAGCGCCGGAAGTTCCTGGGGCTGGGCGCACCCATCGAGGCGCGTTCGTCCTTGTGCCGATAGTTGATACGACCCTTGGTCAGGTCGTACATCGACATCTCGAGCCGAACACGATCACCGGCAAGAATGCGGATGTGATTCTTCTTCAGGCGGCCCGATGCATAAGCGGCCACCACGGCGCCGTTCTCGAGCGTCACGCGATAGCGGCTGTCGGGCAGCACTTCGTCGACGACGCCATCCAGTTCCAGTAGTTCTTCCTTTGCCAAATTCGCTTCTCCAATGACGGGACAGGTGAATCAGAGTGCCTTGATATTGCTCGCCTGGAGCCCCTTGGGGCCCATCTTCGTTTCGAAGCTCACGCGCTGGCCTTCGACCAGGGTGCGGAAGCCGTCACCGCGAATTTCGGAAAAGTGAGCGAAGAGATCATCCTTGCTGTTGTCCGGCGCGATGAAGCCGAAACCCTTGCTGTCGTTGAACCACTTGACGATACCGGTGTCCATGAAAATCCTTTGATATTGAGTAGACGTACAGAGCCACGCGCCCTGTTCGAGCACGCAAAAGAATCAAGGAGGGAGAGGACAACGAATACCGCGGTGGAGCGGTCAGTGATGAGCAGCAATCGCGCTTCTTGTAGACTTCAGCGGCAGACCTTACGCGTAACGGCCGAATTGGTCAAGTGATTTCGCTCGCGGCATCGCTTCGTCGTACCCGGGAATCGCGCGCCGAGGATCGGGGGCAGGACGCTCACCTGCTTGCCTGCTCGCTCGCGAGCGAACGCGGCGAGGGCCGCGGCCAAGCCAAATATAAATTGCGCGCGGCGCCGTTTCTCGCCGAACAAGCGGAGTATGATGAATCACGCTTCGGGGCCATGCCTCTCGCCGGGCCTCTCCGCCCCGACGTTCCTCATCCCCTGTCCCGCTCGTCGATCACTCGACTGTCTCTCTCATCACCCGCTGCCAGCCACGCCACGCGCCGGCAGCCCGTCACGATTCATTGCTTCAGCCCACGCGGCTCGCCAGGAGGCGAACATGAGCATGCACCTCTATCGCGGATTCGAGATCTATCCGCTGATCTATCCCCACGCCAAGCCGGCCGCAGGCTCGGGCCGCAACTATGACGACGGCTTCGACGCGGCCGTCAAGATCTGCCTGCGCGGCGCCGAGCTGACCTGCAGCGACACCTTCAAGCTGAGCGAGGCATCCCCATTCCTGACCGCCGGTGCCGCGCGTCGCGCCTCGCTCGAATTCGCACAAGGCGTGATCGACCGGCACGACGGCGAGAACTGGATGCCCTCATAACTTTTCATCAGGCAAATATGACCAAAGTCGTGCTGAAGGCTGACGAACCCGTCGAGGTCGCGCTGCGTCGATTTCGCCGCGAAATCCAGAAAACCGGCCTGATCCAGGAACTGCGCGCCCGAGGCGCCTACGAGAAGCCGACCACGCAGCGCAAGCGCAAGCTCGCCAGCGCGGTATCCCGGCAACGCGCCCGGCTCAGGCGCGCGAAACTGCCACCGAAGCTGTATTGAGGAACACGACATGGAAGCCAGGCAAGTGGCAGGCCGAACCTACTTCGCCTTGACGCGTTGCAAAGTCGACTTCAATCCCGCGCTCGACCGGGTCACCTTGCTGCCGACCTACTACGCGTTCGGCTGCGAGTATGGCAATCGCGGATTCATGCTCGATCGCAACGATGCGCTCGAGCTGATCGCCGCCATCGAGAAAGCGCTGAGCGTCGACGGCAACCCCGCCGTCGGTCGTCCCCCGTCACGCTCGTGATCTTCCGAGGCATCTCATCCGCATGAACACCGACGCCAGCTCACCGAATCGAAACGATCTCCTGCACCTGCTTCGCGAGGCTCACGCTTCGGGAGAGGGAATGGAGCGCCGCTTGCGGCATCTCCTGGCCCAGGATTCGCACGCCGCAGGAGGCCAGGCGATGCAAACCCTGCTTGCCCAGACGATCGAGCAACAAGGCCTGCTGAGCGCCGCCGTGAGCCGGATCGAGGATACCCAGGCCTCGACGCTTCCCGGATCGCCGGATACCTCGGCGAGCCCGGCACACGTGAACCCCGGCGCCGCCAATGCGCAGGACACTCACGCGCTGCTCGACCTGCGCGAGGACATGCTGCGCGAAGTCGAGCTCTACGCCGAGCTGATCGAGACCGCGGAATCCACCGGATTCTTCGAAACCAAGTTCGTCTGCGAAGGCATCCTGTCCCGGAAGTCGGCGACGATCGAATGGCTGGCAACGCAGCAACAGCCAGACCGATGATCGCGACATGGCGCCCAGCCCGGCCGGAAAGCCAGCACTCGTGAAGTACGTCACCCTGCTGTACTTTCTCGTCGTCGCCCAGCTGGCCGCGAAGCGGCAGCTGGATTCGTGGCTACCCGTCGCGCAGTTGGTGGCCCTGCTTCACGGCTGGATCGACGAACACCAGATGAAATGCGACTGGCGCGACCGGATCTGGCTCGGCAAGGCCTCGCTCGAGGTGGCGCGATCCATGCATGCCGCGTATGGCCCCGGCTTCGTCGTTCCGTTCCTGTCCACGGTGGACGAATCGCGAAAAACGGCCGGCGACGCAAACGAAAAGCGCTCCATCCTCAGGACCGCCTGCTTCCATTACCTCACGCGCAAGCTCTAGCGCGCCGGGCCCGCTCCCGGGCGGCTGTCGTATGGCGCGAACAGCTCCACCACCCAATCCACGAACACCCTGAGGCGGGCGCTGTTGTACCGCGCCTGCGCGAACACCACATGCACCGGCTGCACCGGCCGCGTCCACTTCGGCAGGATCCGCACCAGCTCGCCGCGTGCCACCGCCGGCTGCGCCATGAAGGCGAAGGTCTGGCCGATGCCGAGCCCGCTGACCAGCGAGGTCAGATGCGCCGTGCTTTCGTTCACGCAGACCGCGCGCGCGCCCTTGGGCTCGACCGTGAACCGTTCACCGCCGCGCTCGAACAGCATCGGGAACGGCCGGCCGGTCAGCGAGGAAAAATAGCCGGAAAGTTCATGCCCTTCGCGCAGATCGTCGGGATGCCCCGGTGTTCCGCGTTCGGCGAGATAGGCCGCGCTGGCGTAGGTGCCCCATTCGAGGCTGGCGATGCGCCGCGCGACCAGCGAGGCATCGCTCAGCTCACCGCCGCGGATCACGCAATCGACGCCCTCGCCGATCAGGTCGGCATGCCGGTCGCTCACGCCCACGTCGAGCTGGATGTCGGGGAAGCGGCGCCGGAATTCGGGCAGGCGCGGCAGCAGGATCAGGTTCGCGAACGACGAGCCGATATCGACGCGCACACGCCCGCGCGGCTTGCCGTGCACATCGGCGAAGCGCCCGTCCATCTCGTCGAGGTCGGCCAGCAGCTTCACGGCGTTGCGGTAATAGCTCTGCCCTTCCTCCGTCACCACCACCTTGCGCGTCGAGCGCTGGAACAGCTTCACGCGCAGATGCGTCTCCAGCTCCTGGATCAGCTTCGACACCGTGGCGCGCGGCACGTCGAGCGTATCGGCGGCCTTGCCGAAGCCGCCCGACTCGGCGATGCGCACGAAAACGCGTAACGCCAGCAATTGGTCCATGCCCTTTCCTTTTTCCGGTCAGGCGCCAGTCTATCTATTATCCACACACATGGAAAATCAATTCGAAGAATGGCTATTTTTCTCTGACAAGGAAATATTTATCGTTACGCCATCGACACTCATCAACCGGAGAAGATCATGAGCAAGCGACTGGAAGGCAAGGTGGCACTGGTAACGGGCGGCACGAGCGGGATCGGCCTGGCCACCGCGAAGGACCTGGCGGCGCAAGGCGCGCGCGTCATCATCACGGGCCGCCGCCAGGCGGAACTCGACCAGGCGGTGGCGGCGCTCGGCCAGGGCGTGCGCGGCGTGCGCAGCGACGTGACGCGCTCGGCCGATCTCGACGCGCTGTTCGAGACGATCCGCGCCACCGAAGGCCGGCTCGACGTGCTGTTCACCAATGCCGGCGGCGGCTCGATGGCCGCGCTCGGCGAGATCAGCGAGCAGCATTTCGACGACACCTTCGAGCGCAACGTCAAGGCGGTGGTGTTCACCGTGCAGAAGGCCCTGCCGCTGATGCCGCAAGGCGCCTCGATCATCCTGAACGGCTCGATCGCGGGCTCGACGGGTACCCAGGCCTTCAGCATCTACGGCGCCTCGAAGGCCGCCGTGCGCGCACTGGCACGCAGCTGGGTGCTGGACCTGAAGGAACGCGGCATCCGCGTCAACGTGGTGAGCCCCGGCTCGACGCGCACCATCGGCCTGGCCGAGCTCGGCGGCGATACCCAGGAAGGCCAGGACGGCCTGCTCGCCTACCTCGCCTCGCTGGTGCCGATCGGCCGCCTGGCCGATCCGTCGGAGATCGCCAAGGTGGTCAGCTTCCTGGCCTCGGACGATTCGAGCTTCATCAACGGCGCGGAAATCACCGCCGACGGCGGCCAGGCCCAGGTCTGAAACGCCCGGTCGATCGATACCCGGCCGCCTGCGATGGGCATGAGGCATGCATCGCGCGGCGGCCGCTCAACGGAGAAAACATCATGGAACAGGCATCGGCGCTGCTGCGCCACTACATCGAGAAGGTACGCGACCCGAAGGCGGCCGCGGCGCTGTTCGCCGAGGACGGCGTGCTCGAACTGCCGTACCTGACGAGCCTCGGCGCGCCGAGCACGGGCGCCAAGGGGCCGGCCGCGATCGAGAAGTTCATCGCCTCGCTGCTGGCCAAGGTGCCGGACTTCGCGTTCAAGGACGTGCGCATCCTGATCGACACGCCCGAGCAGGTTTTCGGCGAATACTCGGTCGAGGCGCTGGTGCCCTCGACGGGCAAGGTCTATCGGCAGATGTACGCGGGCCGGCTGGTCGCGGAGGGCGGCAAGATCAAGCTGCTGCGCGAGTCGCTCGACACGGTGGCCGCGCAACAGGCCTTCGCGCCGCCGGCAGCCTGACGCGGACGGCAGACGGCCGTACCGACATCAATCTCTCGCCATTTCCAGCAACCAGTCGCGCAAGGCCGTCACCTTGGCGCTATCCGCGAATTCGACCGGCGAGACCAGATAAAAGCCACGGTCGGTAGTCGCCACCAGGTCGAACGGCGCCACCAGCCGTCCGGCGCGCAGATCGTCCTCGACATAGGCGCGCCGTCCGATGCAAACGCCCTGCCCGTCGACCGCCGCCTGCACCGCCAGCAGCGCGAGATCGAAGCTCATGCGTGCGCTGCCCGCCAGACGGGCGGGCAGCGCCGCCGCTTCGAGCCAACGTGGCCAATCGTCGGCCGTCACGCCATTGACCTGCAGCAGGGTGTGATGTGCCAGATCGGCAGGCTCGACCAGCGCCGGCCCTCCCGCCAGCAAGCTCGGGCTGCAAACCGGCAGGATCTCGTCGCCCATCAGCCGGTCGCAGCGCAGCCCCTTCCAGTCGCCGTGACCATAGCGAATTCCCACGTCCGAACCGCCGGCCACGAAGTCGACGAAATCGGTCGAGGCACCGATGCGGATATCGATGCCGGGATGAGCGCGGCGAAACGAGCCGAGACGCGGCAGCAACCATTTCGAGGCGAACGTGGCCAGCGTGCTGATGGTCAGCGTGGTATCGCGGCCGCCTTCGCTTAGCTGTTCAGTCGAGAAGCGCAATTGCTCGAAGGCCAGGCTCACGCCTTGCAGGTATGCCTGCCCGGCCGGCGTCAGTTCCAGGCGCTCCCTGAGGCGCCGGAACAATCGAATGCCCAACTCATCCTCCAGCCGACGGACCTGGTGACTGACGGCCGTCTGCGTGACATTCAACTCGGCCGCCGCGCGCGTGAAGCTCATATGGCGTGCCGCGCATTCGAATACCTTCAGGCCGTTCAGCGAGGGAAGTCTTGCCGCCATGGAATGTGGTCAAGGAAATGGAGCCGTCGAAGACGGGGAGGCCGCTCCGGCCCCCGTGTCGAAACCAGGCCGATGAGGCGCGTCGATTCTAGCGCATGAGAATTTCTCATGTCCTGCCCGGCGAGATGTCATTTGTCGGAAATATGGCGACGCTGCGATGCTGTCAGTCGAATCGATTTTCACGCCATCATTTCCTTATCGCTTTCCTGATCCCGCCTCTTATTCGAACGATCGCCATGAAGCTCTACTTCGCGCCCAATACCTGCTCGCTGTCTCCCCATATCGTGTTGCACGAACTCGGCTTGCCGTTCGACCTGGTTCGCGTCAACAACAAGACCAAGCACACCTCGGAAGGCGGGAATTTTCTCGACATCAATCCCAAGGGTTACGTGGCGGCCCTCGTGCTCGACAACGGCGAAGTGCTCACCGAGGGGCCGGCGATCCTGCAATATCTGGCGGATCTGAAACCCGAGGCGCAACTGGCGCCGCCCGCCGGAAGCTGGGCTCGCGTGCGACTGCAGGAAACGCTCAACTTCATCACCGCGGAAATCCATGCGGGTTGCAGTCCGCTGTTCAATACGGCGTTGCCGGAGGATGTGAAGTCGATGTTCCGGGAGAAGCTGTTCAAGCGACTCGATACGATGGAAGCCGCGCTGGCCGGGCGGGATTACCTGCATGGACGCTTCGGCGTGGCCGATGCTTACCTGTACACCGTCCTGGCATGGCTGCCGTTGTTCTCCATCGACATCGCGCGCTGGCCCGGCCTGGCGCGTTTCATGGCACGGATCGGTGCTCGCGCGGCGGTGAAAGCCGCCTTGGCGGCAGAAGACGCGACGCTCGGATGTTGACCGCGAACGTCCGGACGCACGCCCGGTACTTCACGCGATGCGAAGCGGCCGTAACGACTGCGCCGGCTTCCTGACTTCCCGGCAGCATGGCGCGCGGCTGATCGCCGGCCGCGTTCACTCCCGGCCCCGCCCGACGCGATCGTGATGCGACAGCTTCGCGATCAGCTCGGCATCGTTGCGCACGCCCAGCTTGCGATACGCCGCCTGCTTCTGTGAACTGATGGTCTTGTAGCCGCGCCCGACGCGATCGGCGATCTGCGAGATCGACAAGCCCTCCAGGCAATACTCCAACACGGTGCGCTCGCGCGTGGTGAGATCGGGATGCATGAGCAGCGTGGCGGCATCGTCGATCGTCTGCATGCCCGACGAAGCGGAAACCGGCAGCGCGAACCCGCCCGGTGCGGGCCGTGTCCCCATCACCCGCGCGCTGAAGTAGGTATTCCCGGCCGCCACCTTGCGAACCGCCTCGATGTGATCGTCGAGCGATTGCGTGCGGCCGATGAAGCCATGCACGCCCAGCTGGAACAGGCGCGCGATGGTATTCGCGCGCTCGTGTTCGGAGCAGATCAGGATGCGCATCGCCGGGTAGCCGGCGCGCAAGGCCCACACCAGATCGAGGCCGTCGCTGGCATCGAGCACATGATTCATCACCACGATCTCGAAGTTGGCGCCGGCGGCCAGCGCACCCAGCAGCTCGTCGGCCAACCCGAATGCACCCGCCACCGCCCACCCCGGCTCCTGCTCGATACGCGTGCGAAGCGCGAAGCGAACCAGTTCGTGCGAGTCGAGCAGGGCAATCGCCAGGCACGGCACGTCATGCGGAATCGAATTCATACGGTCCCCTTCAGCCAGCTCATCAGCTCGCCCGCGCTGCTCAACTCGCGGAACACCGCTTCGTAACCATCGAAGCGCGTGGTGATCTCGCTGACGCGATTGCCGTAATGGTCGTTCTCGGCCTGCAGCACGTCGAGCAGGGTGCGCTTGCCCAGGTGATACCACTGATCGAAGAAGGCCTTGCGCACGCGGTCGGTCTCGTCGACCAGGTCGCCATAGAGCGTCGAGCGTTCGAGCAGGGTGCGCGCATCCTCGTCGGCCGCGCGGATCGCGTATTCCAGGTCGAGCCGCGCCTGTTCGACCTTGCGCTCGCTCGCCTGGGCCCGTGCCAGGGCGGCTTGCTGCGCGGCCCTGGCCGAGCCGCCCTGGAAGGCGTTCCAGCTCAGCGTGAGCATGGTCTGGAAGGGCTGCCGGCGATCGGCGATATCGCGGCCGGTGGTCTTGCTCACCACCCAGTTGACCGCGGGCCGTGACGAGGCCTTCACCGCGTCGGCCAGCAAGCGCGCCGCCTGCGCCTCGGCCCGCGCCTGGCGGATCTGCGGATGCTGGTTCATGTTGGAGAGCAGGCGTTCGAGGCGGGCCGGTTCGATATTCCAGGCGGACGACGAGGGCAAGTGCAGTTGCAGGTCGCCAATCAGCTTGCGCAGCGTCAGTTCGGTATCGCGCGCCTTCGCCGCCACCGTGTCGCGGGAAGCCAGCGCCTGCAGCAAGCGCGCGCGCGCCTGGGTCAGTTCGCTGGCCCGGCCGCGGTCGATCTCGACGATCTGGCTCAGCATCGTCACCAATTGCTGCATCCGGTCCACGAACTGCTGGCTGATGCCGATCAGCTGCCGCTGCTTGGCCAGTTCGACCATGGTGGTGGCCACGGTGTACGCCGAGTTCTCGCGCTGCGCGTCGTAGAACTCCTTGCCGGCGTCGGCCGTCTGCTTGCGGCTCTTGATCGTCTTGGACAGATAGCCCCAATCGAACACGGACGTGGTCAGGTTCGCGGTGACCGCCGTGCCCTGGCCCGGCGCGTTGCTGGCTGGCCCGGCGAACTCCACCGACTTGGAACGCGATGACAGCTGCAATTGCGGCCAGCGCTTGCCCTTGGCTTCGTCGACGTCGGCGAGCTGGGCCTGGTACGAGGCATAGGCGAACTGGACCTGCGGACTGCGATCGAAGGCGGCTTCCACCGCGGCGAGGAAGATCGGCCGCAAATCGCCGCGCGGTGACATCGAGGCGCTGCCGCTCGCGGCAGCGGGATCGGCGGCCCAGTAGTCGCCCATGTCGGCCATGTCGGAGAGCGAGGGAGCCGATGGCGGTGACGAGGCCTCGCCTGGATCGGCGAGATGCAGACGCTCGTCGCGCTCCGGGAAGCTTCGCGCCAGGCGTTCCCTGTCGAGTATCGCCGCCAGCGTGATCGGACCGGTTTCGGCCGATGCCAGCGACGCGCCGCCCGCCGATATGTCGTTGCGCGGCAGCGGCGTTCCCGCTCCGGCCGTCAAGGTGCGAGCCCGGGTCCGCATCCGGGTTTCGGCCCACCGGATCGCCGTGGCCCAATCCGGCGCGGCGGCCGATGTTGGTTCAGCCGCGTTTGACGATGAAACTGGCGGCGATGCCAACGCGTGGGTGGATCGTGTGGGCCGCGCATCGCCCGGCGCGAGGCTCGGCGGCGGCGCCGAATCGGGCAGCGCCTGCTCGACGGCCCCCGCCGGCCGGCCCGGACGCGCCGACGTGGCCGGCGATGCCCGACGAGCAGGCGCTGCCTCGCTCCCGCCGCGCGCGGTCGACTCGTGCGCCTTCGCCACACGCCGCTGCTGCCATAGCGCGGCAATCCTGAGGGCACGCTCGGTACGCGCCTCCCGCCGCAGCCGGCGAGCCGCCAGTTCGGCATCGTCGAGGCCGCTCACGTCATCGTCGGACAGGGAAATCGTCAAAACCGTGTCGACGGGATCGGTGCGTAGCGGCACATCGCCAAGCCGGGCTTTCGTGGCATCCGCCGGCCGGGTCGCGGCGGCCGCCTCGGCCACGTGCGATCCCGCGAACACGCCGGTCGCCAGCAGCAGCGAAAGCGTCGTTCGACGCAAGGGCAGGTCGGTCAACAAGCCATCGCCCACCAGCGGCTCACGGCTCGGTTTAGTGGCTGCCATGGCTCATCGCTCCCGGAAGGCTTCCTGTGCCTTGAAGATCGGCTTCAGCAGGAAATCAAGAATGGTCTTTTCGCCGGTACGGATCTCGACGCGCGCGATCATCCCCGGCATGATCGGCAGTTGCTTGCCGCCGGCCTCCAGATAAGCGCGGTCGGTCAGCACCTGCACACGGTAGAAGGTCGCATCCTTGCCGGCGGCGGCCTTGGCGTCATCCTTCAGCGTGTCGGGGCTGATATAGCTCACCTTGCCCTTCAACCCGCCATAGATGCCGAAGTCGTAGGCGGTGATCTTGACCATCGCCGGCTGCCCCGGCCGCAGGAAAGCCACGTCCGACGGCTTGATCTTGCCTTCGACCAGCAGTTGATCTTCCAGCGGCACGATTTCGAGTATGTGCTCGCCGGGCTGGATCACCCCGCCGATCGTATTCACGCGCACGTTCTTCACGGTGCCGTAGACCGGCGCCACCACGCTGGTGCGCGACAGCACATCGCGGCGGCCGACCAGCGACTCGTTGGTCTGCGCGAGCTCCAGCTCCAGCTTCGTCAGCTCGGAATTCGCATCGGCCTGGTAGCGATTGCGGCGCTCGACCATCTGCGACTTCAACTCGTTCGCGGTGCGCTTCATGCGCAGCAGCTCGACGTCGGACATCAGGCCCTTGGCGGCCAGCGGCTCGGCCAGCTCGATTTCCTTCTGCTGCAGCGCGTAGCTGCGTTCCAGCGCGGCGATGGACTCGTCGAGTGCGTGCCGCCGCGAGTTGTAGGCCTTGGTTTCCATCTGCACGACCTCGGTCTCGCCGCGTACCTCCGGCGGAAACACCAGCGGCTGCGAAAACGCCTCCGCGCGCAGCCGCGCCAGCGTCGCCTTCAACCCCACCGCCTTCGAATAGGCCTCGCGGTAGCTGGTCTGCGCGCGGGTCGGGTCGATCTTCAGCAGCATCTGGCCTTTCCTGACGATATCGCCCTCGCGCACGTTCATCTCTTCCAGGATGCCGCCTTCGAGGCTCTGGATCACCTGCTCGCGACTGCGCGAAATGACGGTGGCCTCGCCCTGCGTGATCTCCTCCACGCGCGCGAACCGGGCCCAGATCAGGAACGCGACGAGCAGCATGGCCAGCACATGGAGCATCAGCTTCGAGCCCGGTGACGACTGCGTGAGCAAGGCCACGCGCATGTCGCTCATGTACTCGAGCTCGGCCTTGCTCATCGTCGGCTTGTCGCCGCGGCGCCACCACTTGCGCTTCGAAATCATGCGCTGCCCTCCATCGGCTCGTTCGGCGCCTGCGCCGCGGGACGCGTTGCATCCGCCTCGCGCACGGGCCGCATCCGAATGGTGCGAGCGGGCCGTGCAGACGCCGCCGCGGGTACCGGGGCCGCATCATGCGCGCCGGAATCGGGCGTGCCTTCGTGCTGGCCGGCGAGCCGGGCAAGAATCGTCTCCTTGGGCCCGTCCGCCACGATCCGGCCATCCTCGACCACCACGATGCGCTCGACCAGCGCCAGCATCGACGGCCGGTGCGTGACCACCACCAGCGTCTGCCCTTGCGTGGCGCGTGCGAGGTGGGCGATGAAGGCGGCCTCGGTCTGCGTGTCCATCGCGCTGGTAGGTTCGTCGAACAGCAGCAGTTGCGGCCGGCCGAGCAGCGTGCGCGCAAGGGCAACCAGTTGCCGCTGTCCGCCGGACAGGCCCGCGCCACCCTCGCCGATCGGCAGGTTCACGCCCATCGGGTGCCGGGCCGCCACCTCGTCGAGCCCTGTCAGCTTCAGCACGCGCAGCAATTCCCCGGTGGTGGCGTCGGGCCGCGCGATCATCACGTTCTGGCGCAGCGAGCCATAGAACAGGCGCACGTCCTGCCCGACGTAGCCGACCGCGCGCCGCCAATCGGCCGGATCGATCTGCTCGACCGCGAGGCCGCCGAGGAACATCGCGCCCTGGGTCGGCATGTACATGCGGCCCATCATGCGCAACAGGGTGGATTTGCCGCTGCCGATGCGCCCGAGCACGGCCACGCGCTCGCCGGGATCGATGGCAAGGTGGATTCCCTTGAGGATCTCGGGATTGGGTTGCATCGGCGGCGCCGGATAGGCGAAGCGCAGCGCCTTGAGCTCGACGCGTCCCGCGAGGGGAGGATCGGCCAGGTATTCGCGGCTCGGATCGCGCTCGGACGGCATGTCCATCAGGCGGTTCAGCGATTCGAAGGCGGCCTTGGCCTGCTGGAAGCGCAGCGCGAGCCCCATCACCGCATTGAGCGGCGCGGTGGCGCGCCCGGCCAGCATCACCGAGGCGATCAGGGAACCCTGGGTGAGGCGTCCTTCGGTGATCAGGTAGACCCCGGTGACGATCAACACGACCGTCTGCACCTGCTGCAGGAACTGCACGATCGTCATGGCGCGCGAGGAGAGTGCCTTGGTGCGCTGCGAGGTGGCCGCCTGCATCGCGCTGAAGGTTTCCCAGCGCTTCTGCATGTAGCCCTCGCCGCCGACCGCCTTCAGCGTCTCGAGGCCTTCGATGGATTCGATCAGCACGCCTTGCTTGAGCGAGGCCTCGCGCAGGTTCTCCTTCATCGCGCGCGCGAGCGGCCACTGCACGGCTACGCTGATGCCGACGATGATCGGGATCATCATGGTCGGGATCCAGCCGAGCGGCCCGCCCACCGCGAAGATCACGCCGGCGAACATCAGCACGAAGGGCAAATCTGTGACGGCCGACAAGGTGGCCGAGGTGGCGAAATCACGCACGGATTCGAACTCGCGCAGTTGGTTCGCGAACGAGCCGGAGGACTGCGGCCGATGCTCCATGCGGATCGACAAGGCCTTGCGGAACAACATGCTGCCCATCACCAGGTCCGCCTTCTTGCCGGCGGCGTCGATCAGGTGAGCTCGCGTATGACGCGAGATACCCTCGAACACCATCGCGATCACCACGCCGATCGCCAGCGACCAGAGCGTGATGAAGGCCTGGTTCGGCACCACGCGGTCGTAGACGTTCATGGTGAAGAAGATCGACGCCAGGCCCAGCACGTTGATCAGCACGGCGCCGATGCCCGCGCTGTAGTAGAAGCGGCGATAGCGCCAGATGGTGCGGGTCAGCCAGTGGCCGAGCGGCTCGGGAGTGAGCTCGCCGGCGCGCATGTCGACCTTGGCGGCCGGCTTCACGAGCACCGCGAAACCGCCATAGAGTTCGGCGAGCTGTTCGTCGCTGTACTCGACGGGCCCGCCCGCGATCTCCGGCATCCAGACCTGGCAGAGCAGCGCACCGCGGCGCTCGGACTCCGTATCGCGCCGCACGCCGAGCAGGACACAGCCGCCCTTGTCCTTGCGGATCAGCAGCATCGGCATCAGATGGCCCGGCAACATCCGCAGCTCGCGCTCGACCATCCCGGCCTGCATGCCGGCGTTGGCGAATGCGTCGATCACCATCGTCGGGGCCAGGAAGCCGAACTTGGGCAAGCCGGCCGTCATGGCATCGCGGCTCTTGCCGAAGCCATAGTGCTCGCAAAGCCAGCTCACGCAGTCCAGCAGGCTGTCCTGGTAGGTCGCTTCGCTCCTGGGTATCGCATCCTGCTGGTTTGCCCCGCCGGACAAGGTGTTCGCGGTCATGCTGCTTTCTCCCGACGCGGCGGAAAGCAACGAAACCGACCTTGGCCGCCCACGACGCGCGCGGAGCAGCGAAAGCCTGCCGACCGTGTACCCTCACAACGCGAAGTAGCCTGAATACGTGAAATTCGTCAGAGGATTCTGAGGAGCGTGGCCGATCACAGAAAGCTGACCGGTCAGAAAACGCGCAACTGCTTGCAGTTGCGCGTCGATCGGGCGGCCGGAGAAACCTCAGGTGGGATGGATGTCGATGCCGTGCAAGACGGACCAGTCCAGCTGCGGCACGCCGTTGTCGTGGGAGAGATGGGGCATGACGGCACCTGCTGCATCGTTCGACGTGCGTGGGTCGGATAGGTCGCTCGCCAGTCCCGGTAAATCGGCCGCGCCCGTTGCCGGCTTCTCCAGGCTGCCGTTAGCGGGAAACAGGTCCGGCGAACCGTCCTGCAGCAGATCGGACAGCGACAGCTTCAGCGCATCCGGCCGATCAGCATGAGCCGCCCTGTCGAGCCATGCCGGCTCGACGCCGTCGGCGGCGTCACGGACATGCGGCGACACCTGTGCTTCCGGCCGAACCGCCTCGGCGATGGGCTGGCTGCCCGGTCGACCGACATCGGGCGCATCCTCGCCGTGCAATCGCGCCGACGTGACCGGTGCTCCCGCGACCGCCGGCACCTCATGCGCGGCGCTTGCCGCATCCGCGACATGTCGCTCCGGTGGAACCTCGCGAGCGGTGGCATGCATCGCGGCGTCGGTCGCGGCGTCATCGATCGGCGGCGAGGCGAACAGCGTATCCAGTCGATACCAGGCATCCTCGATCTCGATCACATACATATTGCTCGGCCCCAGCATTTCTCCGTTCGGCCCTTCCGCGATCACCGAGAACGCGTGGACACCTTCGTCCAGATCGTGATCCGGAACGTAGGACCAGCGGCCGTGCCCATCGGCGTGCACCGAGCCGATCAGGTCCTGCGCGTTCTCGTAGAGATAGACCAGATAGCCGGCCGCCGCCGTGCCGACGATATGCGGTCGCAGAGCATCCGTCGAACCATTGGGCGCGACGATATGGTGGGCATCATCATGGATGGCGGTAATGGCCGGCTCGGGCGGCGGCGGCGGCACGGCCGTGTCGACCTTGAAACGGAACGGCTCGCTGGGGTTGCTGAGAACACCCGTCACGCCGATTACGCGAGCCGTGATCTCATGCGGGCCGTCGAGCAGATCCCCGGCCGGCTCGAACCACCAATTACCAAGCGCATCGGCCCTGGTACTGCCGATCCCGACCACCATCGTGCCCAACCTGTCATACAGGTAGACGAGCGCGTCGGCATCGGCGATGCCCTTGACCAGCGGCCGCGCGTCGTCGGTCACGCTGCTGCCGTCGTGATTGAGCGGCCCGATATCGGCACCGACGTCGTCGATCACGTCGATGATCAGGGGTTCGCGCGGCAGGCTGGTATCGATGCGCAGCGTATAAGGTTCGGACGGCTCGCTGAGGTTACCCGCGATGTCGGCGGCGGTGGCCCTCACCTCGTAGACGCCGCTGTCCATGTCCTCGTCGGGCACCACGGACCAGGCACCCTGCGCATCCGCCTGCGCTGAACCGAGCACGATCCGCTCGCCATCGATCAATGCCTCGAGCGTGACGATCGAGAAAGGCTCCGACACGCCCCCGAACATCGGCTTCGTATCGTCGGTGACGCCCGACTCCATGATGTTGCCGACCAGCGAGCCGACGTCGTCCATCACCATGGTGATGGCGGGCGGCTGCGGCGCCTCGGTGTCGATGACCAGCCTGAAGCCGTCGCTCGGATCGCTGAAATGGCCGGCCGCGTCCTGCGCGACGACGGTGAACACATGTTCGCCGTCGAACAGGCGCACGATCGAGGTGAAGGTCCATTTGCCGGCCGCGTCGGCCCGCGTCGAGCCGAGCACGGTATCGCCATCGCGCACGATCACGAGCGAGCCGGGCTCGGCGCGGCCGGTGAAGCCGGGTGTCTTGTCGTCGATGCGGCTGCCCGATGAAGTCGGCCGCTGGATCGGACCGACGTCGTCCATGGCCGAATCGATGGTCGGCCGGCCCGGCGGCGTGAGATCGATCACCAGGGAAAATGGCGCCGTCGTGATGGTCTTGCCGTCGAGCCCCACCGAAGACGCGGTCACGTTGTGCCGGCCCTCCGACAAGGCAACCGGCAGGATCAGTGACCAGTGGCCATCGGCATCCGCCAGCACGCTGCCGACCTGCTTGCCGTCCACGCGCACCTTCACCAGCGAATTGGCGAGCGCCACGCCGGCAATCTCCGGACTCCGCTCGTCGGTCGCCTGGCCCGGCTGCAGCGCACCCACGAGCACGCCCTCGTGATCGATCACGGACTGGATCGCGAGAACGCCGCCTGGATCGCCGCCGCTACTGTTGCCGAAGGAGCGGGTATCGACCGTGAAGTTGAGTGCCAGGCTGCGCTCGGTGGTATTTCCCGCCGGATCGGACAGGGTGGCCGAGAAACTGTGAGGGCCGTCCGCCAGAGGTTCGCTCGGACGAAATGTCCAGGTATTGTCGGCCTTGACACGCGTATGACCGATCACCTGATCGCCATCGTAGACCGTGACCAGCGTGCCCTTATTGGTCATGTAGATGAGGTTTTCACCCCTGCCTCGATAGATCGGCATCGCGTCGTCAGTCACGCCATCGGGGCGGATGTATCCTTGCGAAGAACCGACATTGTCGGTCAAGGTCTCTTTGTTCAACAGCCATGTGCCGGGCGGAAACGAGGCCGAGACTAGCTTGAAGGTCTGCAGGGACGGTGTATCCCGCGCCCCCGCCGCCAGACGGAAGCGCTGTGGCTGACGTATCGGATCGAACAGCGGGCCGAAGTTGACCTCGAAAGAAAACCGGCCATCCGCGTCGCGGTCCACATGATACGTGCGTTGCTTCACCCACTCTTGGCCCCCCGGAAAATACTGCCCCTGGGTGTACAGCGTGACGGTGTCGCTCGTCGACCATCCCTTCAATGTCACGCGGCCGTGCGCCCAACTCCCGTAATGCAACTCGCCATCCTTCCATTCGGCGCCGTCGATCCAGGCTTCGTTGTGCCCCTTCTTGACCGGCAGGACCCGGAATTCATGGGGCTCGCTGCGCGCGCTGCTGTTGCCGGCCTGGTCCGTCACGACCGCCGTCAAACTGTGGCGTCCTTGGGAATAGGGCTGCGCCGGCACGAAACCCCAAAGGCCATGTGCACCCGCGGTCGTCGAGCCGATGACACGATCGTAGTCGTAGACCGTGACCGTCGCGCCAGGCTCGGCATTGCCCATGAACTGCTCCATCGTGTTGATGGTGCCCATGTCGGGTTCGAGCGGGTCCGACTGATTGCCGAACACCCTCAGGTTCGTCGCCACTTCCGGCGGCTCGGTGTCGACCACCAGATCGAACGCCCAGCTTTGCGGGCTGGTTCCCGAGCTTGCCGTGATCCGGTACTCGCCGTCGGCCAGCGGATGGGAAGGCGAGAAGGACCAACTGCCGTCGGATGCGGCCTGCACCGAGCCCAACGACACCCCGTCCGCGAATACCGTGACCAGAGAATCCGGCGTCGCCCTGCCCCGGATTTCCGGCGTGACGTCGCTGGTCGGCTGACCAGACTGCAGCAGGCCCTGATGCCCGAGCACCTGATGGAGCGCGATCATGCCGGGCAGGCTGTGCGCCGCCGAGGTGTCCACCCTGAAGTCGATCGCCTCGCTGCGCGGGCTCGGGTTACCGGCTTCGTCCACCACCACGGTCGACAGGCTGTGGGCCCCCTCAGCCAGCGGCGCGAGCGGCCGGAACGTCCATGTGCCGTCGGGCTGGACCCGCGTCTGGCCCAGCACCTGGTCGCCGTCCAGGACCTTCACGAGCGCGCCCGGCTCGGCATGGCCGCTGTACACAGGCGTCGCGTCGTCGGTCCTGCCGCCGTCGGCGATGACGCCTCGTGCCGGCCCCACGTTGTCGCGCAAGGACATGCCGCTGGACGGCAACGGCGCGACCATGTCGATGTCGACGAGGAATTCGCCGGTCCTCGCGCCGAGCGTGCCGTCGCCATTCTCCGCGGCCGCCGTGAAGCGATGCTCGCCATGCGCCAGCGCGCTGTCGGAACGGAACCACCAGCGCCCCGTCTCGTCCGCCGTCACACGGGCAAACTCGTCGCCGTCGAGATAGACGTGTACGACGCTGCCGGGCCGCGCCGTCCCCATCAAGGTCGGATTCTCATCGGCAGTCACGCCCTGGTGCGGGACATTCCCGCTGCCGGGCAGCTTGGCGTCGAGCACGCCCGTGATAGCCGCGGCGCTCGCCACACCGCCCACCAGCACCGTGAAGGGAAACGCCTCGCTGGCCCCGCTGATGCTCCCGGACGAATCGCGCACGATCACCTGGAGCCGGTGCTCGCCATCGACCAGCGGCGCCAGGGGCGGCGCCGGCTCGAATTGCCAATTGCCGCCGGCATCGGCCCGCGTGCTGCCGAGTTGCAGCGTCACGCCGAGCACATTGTCGAACACGAACACGACGCCATGCGGCGACGCGCTACCCTTGATGACCGGCTGCGCATCGTCGGTGCGATCGTAGGGCTTCAGCGGCCCGGTTTCCTGGCCAACGTCGTCGATCACCTCCAGGATGGCGGGCGGCGGCGGCTTGTGCCAGCCGGTGGTATCGACATTCACCACGAAGGCATCGCTCGCGATGCTGAGATTGCCGGCATCGTCTCGCGCCTTCACCGTTAACTCGTGCGCGCCGTCGTCCAGCGGCCGGGACGGCGTGAAGCTCCAGCGACCGCCGCGGTTCGCCATGGTCGTACCGATCAGCAGGCCGCCGTCGTAGATCTCCACCTTGGCGCCCACCTCGGCCCGGCCCTGCAGGGTCGGCGTGGCGTCGTCCGTGAAGTCGTGACTGGCAAGTGCACCTTGCTCCTTGCCCACGTCGTCGAAGACCAGGTCGATGGTCGGCGCCCCAGGCGGCACGGTATCGACCACGAGGTAATACGGCGCCGACGGCTCGCTTTGCTGGCCGAGCGGATCCGTCGACTGCGCCAGCAAGGTATGCGCACCTTCGGCCAGCCGATGGCCGGCATCCGGCACGAAGCGCCAGTTGCCCTGTTCGTCGGCGACCGCGGAGCCCAACACCGTATTCCCGTCCCGGATCGTCACGCGCGCATGCGGCTTGGCGACACCCTCCATGGCCGGCAGCGGATCGTTCGTAAAGCCGCCGTTCGGCACATCACCGGTGTGCGGCTCCACGTCGTCGATCACGCGAACGATCATGACCGTGCCTGGCCCGGATACGTCGATGCGTATCGTGTGAGGCTCGCTCGGCATGCTGCTGTTGCCCGCCGCGTCCCGGGCAATCACCGTGAACACGTGCTCGGCCTCGGCGAGTGCCGATCCGGGCGTGAAACGCCAATTTCCCTCCCCATCCGCCACGCTCGATCCGATGACGTCGAGGCCGTCGCGCACCACCACGATGGCGCCGGCTTCGGCCTTGCCTGACAAGGTCGGCGACGCATCGTCGGTCATGCCGTGATCCGGGACCAGGCCCGTCAGCGGACCCACGTCGTCGTGCACGGCCTCGATCACCGGCCGGGGCGGCGGGGTGGTGTCGACAGTGACGAGGTAGTCGCGCGACGGCGCGCTGCTGTTGCCGAGGCGATTGACCGATACCACGCTGAAATGGTGATCGCCGTCAGCGAGCGGCGCGGCGATCGCGATCGACCAGGTTCCGCTCGCGTCGATCCTGGTACTGCCGATCGGCTCGGCGGCCCCGTTGTCGTAGGCCAGCACGACGGTGCCGATTTCCCCGCGCCCTTTCAGCGTCGGTGTCGCGTCATTGGTCGCCTCGCCCCGATTCACGATGCCGATGCTCGGCTCGACATCGTCGATCACCCAATCGAACAGCGGACGGCTCGGCACCGCCGGCCCGATCACCACGGCGAAAGGATCGGAGGCCGGACCGCCTTTGCCGTTCTCGGCGACCTCGATCGCGCTCAGGCTGTGCTCGCCGGCCGTCAACGGCTGCTCGGCGGGGATCGGGAATGACCAGCTACCGTCGGGCGCCACCGTCGTCGCGCCGGCCAGGCTGCCGTCGACATAAACGAGAATCGCATCCCCCGGCGTGTTCCCCGTGCCGACCAGGGACGGGCGCGGATCGTTTGTCATGCCCGTGCTCTCGATACGCCCGCCGCCTTCCGCATCGGCAAGCAGGTAACGGATCGCGGGAGCGCCGGCCATGTCGTCACGCGCCGCCGCATCACCCGGGATAGATCGCACCGAGTTCGAGGATCCCGACGATGCCACCGCCACACCCGCAGCCAAGGCAGCAAGACCGAGCGCGCCAATTCCGAGCGGGGTCCAGTCAGGCCCGCCGGCGGCATTGCCGGCGGCGGCTTCGGGCGCCGTCGCGCCGGGCAGGGCAAGCGTCGCGACGGCATCGTCGGCCAGCGTCGAAACCCCGATCGATGCCCCGTCGTACGAGTAGTACTGCCCGTCCGCGCCTTCGGCGATCAGGCTGCCGCCCGAACCGATCGCCTGGTCACCGTCGTAGATCGTCACGATCGCACCCGGCTCGGCCTTGCCGCTATAGGTCGGCGTGGCGTCGTCGGTAACGCCGCCGGCTACGATCGGCCCGGTCGCCGGGCCCACGCCGTCGATCAGCGACAGCTCGGTCGCGACGGCCGGCGGTGTGGTATCGACGACGATCGTGTATGCCCCCGTCTCGTCGCTCAGCTTGCCGTTCGACACTTCCGCAACGGCCGTGTAGCGGTGCTCGCCGTCGCTCAACGGCGTCTCGGGACGGAACGACCAGCGGCCGTTCGCGTCGGCCTGGACCGTTCCGATCTCCTTGCCGTCCAGACGCACATGGACCAACTGCCCGGCGGGCGCCGTACCCATCACGGTCGGCCGTGTGTCGTTGGTCACGCCCGATTGCTCGACATGGCCGACATGCGGTGCCACGGCATCGAAGACGCCCGAGATCGCCGGGGCAGTCGGCACGCCGCCTACCAGCACGGTGAAATCGAAGCCGTCGCTCGGCTCGCTCCGGTTCCCGGCCTTGTCGGTCGCCACCGCGCTCAGGTGATGATCGCCATCGACCAGCGGCGCATACGGCGCTTGCGGACGGAACGACCAGTTGCCGTCGGCATCGGCCCGTGCGCTGCCGATCAGCAGCTTCGTTCCCATCACCGTGTCGTAGATCAACACCACGCTGTCGCGCTCGGCCAGGCCTTTCACGAGCGGCTGGGCGTCGTCCGTCGTCTCGCCCTGCTGCAAGGGGCCAGTCACATCGCCGACGGCGTCGATCACCTCCGCGATGCTCGGCTGCCGCGGTGCCGAGGTGTCCAGCAGCATGACGAAGGCCTCGCTCGGCTCGCTCAGGTTGCCGGCGGGATCGCGCGCGGTCACCGTGAAGCGATGCTCGCCGTCAGCCAGCGGCCGGCCCGGCGTGAACGACCAGTTGCCGTTCGTGTCCGCCAGGGTCGAGCCGATCGGCTGCCCGCCGTCGCTGATCACCACCAGGGCACCCGCTTCCGTGCGCCCGCTCAGGGACGGCGTGGCGTCGTCGGTGGCGCCGCCGTTCGCGATCAAGCCCTGCACGGCACCCACGTCGTCGCGCACGGCATCGATGCTCGGACGATCCGGCGCGGTGATATCGAC
The DNA here is from genome assembly GCF_011753035.1 of Burkholderia sp. Ax-1720. NCBI lineage: Bacteria > Pseudomonadati > Pseudomonadota > Betaproteobacteria > Burkholderiales > Burkholderiaceae > Burkholderia > Burkholderia sp. Ax-1720. Next base: position 25,063 of record NZ_VWWK01000023.1, read on the forward strand.
CGTCAGATCGAACGGAGCGGTCGGCGGGCTCTCGACGCCGTTCGTGGTTGCCGTCGCGGTGATCCGGTGGTCCCCCTCGGCGAGCGGGTTCGGCAAGGTCAAGGACCACTGACCCTTCTCGTCGGCTTGTACCGACCCGACGACCTGCTGGTCGACCAGCACCTTCACGATCGCGTTGGCGCCTGCCTTGCCGCGAATTTCCGGCTGCCGATCGTCGGTCGTCTGCCCCGGCTGCAGGGCGCCCTGCACCTCGCCCACATGGTCGACCACCTGGTCGATCGCGATCGGCACCTTGCTGGTATCCACGGTGAAGTTGATCGGCTTGCCATGACCGCTGACATTGCCCGCGCGATCGGTCACCGTCGTCGAGAGGCTGTGGGCGCCATCCTCCAGCGGCTCGCTGACACGGAACTGCCAACTCCCGTCGGCCTTCACGATGGTTGAGCCGATGAGCTTGACGCCGTCGTAGATCGACACGATCGCGCCGATTTCCGCGCGGCCGCTGTAGGCCGGCGTCGCATCGTCGGTGGTGGTGCCGTTGGCGATCGGCCCGTGCAGCACGCCGACGTCGTCAAACAGCACTTCGTTGAGGGACACGGACGGCGCGATGGTATCGATCAGGACAGGGTACGGGCCGGTCGACTCGCTGAGCTGGCCGTCGGCACCCTCCGCCCTGGCGCTGAACGTGTGCTCGCCGTCCGGCAGCGGCGCGGTCGGACGATAGGACCATTGGCCGGTGGACGTGGCGATCGCCGTGCCGACTTCCTTGCCGTCGATCGACACATGCACAATCTGCCCGGGCATGGCGGTGCCGTTGACGGTGGGCTGGGCGTCGTTGGTCGCGCCGTTCGGCTCGACATGACCGATCTTCGGCTCGACTGCGTCGGTCACGCCCGTGATCGCCGGCGCGCTCGGCACGCCCTGCATCACCGTGATGCCATAGACCTCGCTCGCCACGCTTTCGTTGCCGGCCGCATCCTGCGCCATCGCCTCGAACTGGTGATCGCCGTTCTTGAGCGGCGTGTCGGGCCGCAAGGTCCAATTGCCATCCGCGTCGACCAAGGCCGAGCCCACAAAGGCGGTCGCGCCGTTGATCCGATCCTCGACAAACACGATGCTGCCCGGCTCCGCGGTGCCCTTCAGCGTCGGCCGCGTATCGTCGGTCGTTTCATCCCGGGCGATCGATCCGGTCACCGTGCCGACATCGTCGATCACGTCGACGATCGACGGCGCCTCGGGCAGCGGCGAGGCCGGCCGGAACGTCCAGTTGCCGTCGGCATCGGCGCGCGCGCTGCCGAGCAGCACCTGCCTGCCGAAAACCGTGTCGTAGACCATCACCAGGCTGTTCGACTCGGCCTGGCCCTTCAGTACCGGTTGCGCGTCGTCCGTGACGTCGTTCGGCTTGAGCAAGCCCGTTTCCTCGCCCGCCTGGTCGTGCACTTCCGTGATCGACGGTTTGCCTGGCGGGGTGGTATCGACGTTCAGTTCGTAAGGCCCGGACAGCTCGCTTTTCGCTCCGGACAAGTCCTTCGAGTGAGCCGTCAGGACATGCCGCCCTTCGGACAGCGGGTGCTGCCGATCCGGCGTGAAGCTCCAATTGCCTGAAGCGTCGGTCGTGGTCGAGCCCAGCACGGCGCCGTTGTCGAGAATCGTCACGGTCGAGCCCGGCTTGGCCGTCCCCTGCAAGGTCGGGCTGGTGTCGTTGGTATCCCCGCCGTCGGGCACGGAGCCCGTCTGCGGCGCCTGATCGTCCAGCGCGTCGGTGATCACGACGCGCCCGGGGCCCGAGGTATCGATGTTCACCGCATAGATGTCGCTCGCCGCGCTCTCGTTGCCGGCCGCGTCGCGCGCCGTGGCCGTGAAATCGTGCTCGCCGTCGGACAGGCTCACCGGGGGCGTGAAGGACCAGTGGCCGTTGTTGTCGGCAAAGGTCGAGCCGATCGCCGTGCCGCCATCATGGATCGTCACCAGCGCGTTCGCCTCGGCCCTGCCTTTCAGCGTCGGCGTCGTGTCGTCCGTCACGCCGTGGTTCTCGACCGGGGTCTGCACGGCCCCGACGTCGTCCTGCACCGATTCGATCACCGGCTGCGCCGGCGGCGTGATGTCCACATTCAGCGTGAACGGCTTGGTCTGTTCGCTTTCCGTGCCGTCCGTGGTCGAGCTCGCCGTGATCGCATGCTTGCCTTCGGACAGCGCATCCGGCAGCTTCAGCGACCAGTTGCCATTGGCGTCCGCCTGCGTCGAGCCGGCCGCCTCTCCATCCACATACACCTTCACCAGCGAATTCGCGCGCGCCTTGCCCATCACCTCCGGCTGCTGGTCGTCGGTCGGCTGGCCGGACTGCAAGGCGCCTTGCGACACACCCACATGGTCGACCACCTGGGTGATCGTGATCGCCAGCTGGCTGGTGTCCACCGTGAACTCATGCGCTTCGCCGTGTGCGCTGCTGTTGCCGGCCCGGTCCGTCACCGTCGTCGACAGGCGATGCGGGCCATCCGCCAGCGCCTGCGGGAAACGGAAGGTCCAGTTGCCGTCCTCGCCCACCACGGTCGAGCCGATCACCTGGCCGCCGTCGTGGATCGTCACGATCGCTCCCGCTTCGGCACGGCCGGTGTAGATCGGCGAGGCGTCGTCCGTCGTCGCGCCGTTGGCGATCGGCCCCGTCACGTCACCCACGCCATCCACCAGGACCTCGTTCATCGAGGCGGCGGGCGGCGTGGTATCGACCACGATCGGGTATTCACCGGTCTGCGAGGTCCCGCCGCCGTTGGGCGCCGGCGCGGATACAGCGAACATGTGCGAGCCATCCGCGAGCGGAGCCTCGGGACGGTACGTCCAGCGGCCCAGTTCGTCCGCGGTCGTGCTGGCCACGTTCCTGCCGTCCATGAAGATCTGGACGATACTGCCCGCCGCCGCGGTACCGATCACGGTCGGCTGCGAATCGTTCGTCACGCCGAATTTCTCGACGTTGCCAACGTGAGGCTCGACCGCATCGAACACGCCGGTGATCGACGCCATGACCGGCACGCCGCCAACCTGCAAGGTGAAGTCGAACCCGTCGCTGGCCTCGCTTTCATTGCCGGCCGCATCGCGCGCGATCATGGTCAGCCGGTGGTCGCCCTCCGGCAAGGGCGACGAAGGCTGGAACGCCCAGTTGCCGTCGGCATCGGCCACCACGCTGCCGAGCAGTACCTGCTTGCCGAATACCGTGTCGTAGATCAGCACGAGGCTGCCGGCCTCGGCCGTGCCCTTCAAGTCCGGCTGCGCGTCATCCGTGATGTCGTGCGGATTCAGGGGGCCCGTCTCGGTCCCGACCTTGTCGACCACCTCGACGATCACCGGCGGCGCCGGCGGCGTCACATCGACCTCGAGGACGAATGGCTCGCTGGGCACGCTGACGTTGCCCGCCTCGTCCTCCGCGCTCACCGTCAGCACATGCTCGCCCTCGGGCAGCGGCGCGCGCGGCGTGAAGGTCCAGGCGCCGCTGGAACCGGCGACGACCGATCCGATTCGGGTGTCCCCGTCGTATATCGCCACGATCGAGCCGGCCTCGGCCTGCCCCGACAACACCGGCTTCGGATCGTCGCTCACCGCGTGATTCTCGAGCGCGCCCTGGATGGAGCCGACATGGTCGACCACCTGAAGTATCGTCGGCTGGGCCGGCGGCGTGGTGTCGATATCGACCGTGTAGGGCTTCGACATGCTGCTCTTGCGGCCCAGATGGTCCTGCGCCTGCGCGGTGAAACCGTGGCTGCCCTCACTCAGTTCGTCCGGCACGCGGAACGACCAGGTACCGCTCTCGCCGATCTTCACGCTACCGATCGCCTCGGAACCCCCGTTGTCGTAAACGTAGACGATCGAGCCGATCTTGCCGCGCCCCTCGATGGTCGGACGCGTATCGTTGGTTGCCTCGTTGCGGTTGACGATGCCGACGTGCGGATCGACGTCGTCGACCACGCGATCGATCAGCGGCCGGCTCGGCGGCGAGGTGTCGACCGTCATCGTGAACTGGGTGGGATCGCTCGCGTGGCCGAGCGAGTCGACCTCGACGATCGAGAACGTATAGGTGCCGCCGACCAGCGCGTCGTCGAGGGACAAGGACCAGTTGCCCTCGGCGTCGACGGTGGTACGGCCGAGCCGCTCGCTGCCGTTCCAGATTTCGATCGAGTCGCCGGGCGTGTGCCCTTGTCCCTTGAAGACCGGCGTGATGTCCTCGGTATAGCCGCCGTCCGGAATCGCCTTGAGTTGCGGGCCTTCGTCGTCGTAGACGCCGGTGAGCAGCGGCGCGGCCGGGCCGGCCTTCGTCTGCGGATGTTCGGTCGGCCGATCGTCGACGGCACTGTCCTTGCCGCGCGCGCTGTCGACCAGGCCGCCGGCGAGCACCGCCGCCGGCACCGCGAAGGCCGCGCCGATGGCGCCGAGCGTGCCGAGACCGAGGGCACCCGCCCCCGGCGCGGCCGCCATGGTGTCGGCGAAGCCGGGCGGCAGGCTCGATTGACTCAGCTCGACCGACGCGCCCGCATCCTCGGCAAGCGACGACAAGGCCGCGCCCGAATTCGCGTTCGACGACACCGCATATTCGTAGTACTGCCCCCCTTCCGCCTCGCCGACAAGCTGGGAGCCCGAGCCGTAGTAATTCTCGATGACGACCTGGGGCTGATCCGCGCTTGCGCCCTCCAGGCCGATATGCAGATCCTGGCCGACGCGCTTCACGGCCACCTGGCGCGGAGCCAGGCCGGTCGATTCGTCGATCAGCACGAACTTGCCGTTCGCCACCGCATCCAGGCTTGCCGGCGCACCCGCCACGCCCGGCTGCAATTCGATCGTTTGGGTAATGGTCTTGCCGCTGACTGCGGCGAGCTTGATGACATGATTACTCACGGTCAATTCCTTGATTGATTGTCGAACATCGACTGAATAACTCACAAACACGATTCCACTGGATATTGGATTTTTATTTATGAATTCAGCGGCCTTCCCGTAAAAACGACAACAAATTCTCGATAGAAACGCCGTGTCTCAACAAGCTGACTCGTCAGAGCAGGAAAAATATCGACAAGCCCTCTTCATGCCTTCCGCAGCAATGCCGAATCGATGATTGACAGCCAACAAAATCGTAAGGAAACGGCTTAATCCGCTATTCTCAAGATTCAATCCATTTCTTATGAATGGTTATTGGCATGTTTTTATTATGAGATTTATGAAAAATTACCCTTGCCGATATCAGGCAATGATTGGCACGGAGACTGACAAGTCGCCTCTCTCGAAAGCCTCGATCAGGAAGAACGGCAACTCGAGAGACCATTGGCCATCGCGCACGATCGCGTCGTAACGAAGCGATCCATTCGTGCCGTCATCGAGAGTCACCGTCTGCATGGCGCCGTCGGCAAGCGCACTGGGGCCGCCGACGGCGCGATAGCTCGCATTGCTGCCCACGTGGAATTCGACGTCGCGCCAGCGCACCGGCGGATGCGCAGGAAAGGGGCGCGCATCGTGGAATCCGAACAGCTCGTCATGATTGAGCACGCTGTCGCGGATCGTCGGCCACAACACGGCGCGCAGGAAGTACTGGTCGGTGAACCTGCGCTCGTCCGGGCAACTGCGCACGAAGTCGGCCATCAGCGGCGCGATCGGCGGGAACACGCCGCGGCAGCCGGCCCACATGCCGGCCAGCAACAGCTCGGTATGCGTGAAGTAATCCCTCATGTGGTGGAACCAGCGTCCGCTGTCGAGCCAGGCCTCGATCGCGGCGGGCTCGCGTTCGGACAGGAGCGCGTCCGCGTCGCGGATCATGAAGCGCGCCACCGCCGGATCGTCGAGCACGAGAAAGCGCCACATCGTGCCCGGCATGGCCAGGCGTAGCGCGTCGTCCACCCGGATTAGCGTCGCGCCCGCCGCCTTCAGTCGGCTGCGGACATGATCCGGCACCGTGTCGTCGTGATAAACGCGGCAGGTCCATGCCGGAAACAGCTCACCGACGATCCGGGCATTCATGACCAGCGTTTCGCAATAGCGCGGCTTCGCGCCGTACAGGCTGTAGGCGATCACGTTCCGCTCGGGCTGCCGGGAATCGAAAGGCGTCGGCCGACCCGGCGGTACCGCCCACTGACGACGGACGGAGAAGCGCGCGTCGGCGGCCGCCAGCGAGCGATATCCGTAGCGGCGCAGTTCGTCGTGCTTGCCGAGCCACCCGCATGCTTCGGCGAGGCCGTCGATCCAGGTCGGCGCGAGTTGCTGCTGGCGCGCCGGTTCCAGCGCCTCGATGCCGCGATAGACACGATAGGCGTCTTCATGACGGCCTTCGCGCATCAGGCACAGCGCATAGTCGCCCAGCACGGTCGGGTTGCCGGGTGCCAGCGCCAACGCGCGCTCGGCCAACTGTCGCGCGGCGCGATAGCGGCCGGCGGCCATCGCGGCGCGAAATTCGCCGGCCAGCTCGCGCAGGCGCTTGCCGGCCGCGCCGCCGGCGCGCGGCAGCGAAGCGCGACGCGGGTTGCCGTAAACGGGAAATCGTGAATTCATCTCAAGGCTCCGAAGAAGCGCCGGTGCGCCGATACGGCGCCTGGCAGACAGGAAAGGCGAACGCCGCGGCAGCCACCGCCGCGACGGCGATCGGACATCAAGGGACTGTCAGGAGCCGCAACGGCCGGTGGACGCGGAACCCGCCCGCCACGCGGCCTCGCCGCCTCGCGCATAACGCGCGTGAAGGCGGAGCACCTTCGCGACATAAGCCCGTGTCTCGTCGTAAGGTGGAATCCGTCCGCCATGGCGGGCGATGGCGCCCTCGCCGGCGTTGTACGCGGCCAGCGCGAGTTCGCGCGCGCGATAGCGTTGCAGCAGGCCGCCGAGGAAACGGGCGCCGGCCAGGATGTTCTGCCTGGCATCGAACGGGTCGCTCAGGCCGTATTGCGCCCCCGTGGCGGGCATCAACTGCATCAGGCCGACCGCCCCCTTCGGCGAAATCACCCGAGGGTCGCCCGCCGATTCGGCATGAATGACGGCCAGCAGCAGCGCAGCGTCGAGCCCGCAGGCGTGCGCGATATCGCCGACCAGCGGCGCGAGCGCCATCACGCGCAAAGAGGTGTGAAGATCCCGGGCGGCATCCGGCAGCGGGTTTCCGGTATCGAACGTCAGCATCACGCCGCGCGTCGGCGCACTTGCCGAGCGCGCGGCGTCGCGCATGCCGCCGACGATCATCATCACGCCGCCGGCACCCGCTTCCCCGGCTCCGCATGCAAGCGAGGCGATCATCACGAGCCGGACAAGCCGCCGCCGGCAACCCTTCCCGACCGCCGCCGACCGAATGCCGGCCCACCGCCGACTCATCGCTCCATGTCCTGCCCGCTCGCGCCGCGATAGGCGGACTGCATCCGCACGACGACCTCGGATTCCAGCGCGATTGGCCAGCGCCCCGTCACGCGCCCGTCCTCGAGCTTGCGTCGGCACAGGAAGTCGGGTTTGACGGGCGCGCCATAGGGATCGTGGTTCGCGTCGGCCGGCTCGGTGGCGGTCAGGCCGTCGAGCCCGACCGCGCCGATGCCGTTGATCGCGTAGTACACGACACGATTCACGAACGGCACGACCATCTCATGGCAGTAGTGCACGCGGATCTTCAGCAGGTTGGCATCCTGGATGTTGGTGCCCGACTCGCGACCGATATTGGTTTTGCGATAGCGCAGCAACTCGTTCGGAATCTCCCTCACGGTGCTGCGCGACTGCGCGTCGTAGCGCGTCTGCCCGAAATCGTCGAACTGCTCGCGCGTCGGGTTGATGATGGCGATGCGGGCACGGTCGCGTACCGCCTGGTCGGCCCGCGCCAACGCGGCGCTCGCGCCGGCCGCGTTCGCCTCGTACGCATAGAGGGGAGACAGGCCGCGAGCCAGGCCACGCTGCATCGCGTCGAGTTCGGCGTGATTGACGGCCCCTTCGCGAGCCGCCTCCAGCGTGGCCGAATCGAGCGTCGCCCGGGCCTGGAACAGCAAGGCGTATTGCAGCAGCCCGAAGCAGAAGAACAGCAGCACGGGCGCCACGATCACGAACTCGACGAGCGACTGGCCGCCCTGGCGAATGCGCGTGCCTGCCCGACGGGGCTTCATGTCAGGTCCCCCAGCACGATCGTCGCCCCCGGGCCGATTCGATGACGCGCGGCGGCGCCGGCCGCCATCTCCAGCGTCCTGGCGCCACGCCAGTGCATCAGGACGCGCCATGCCCGCACCTCGCGGTGCACGGCCAGGACGCGGCCCGCGCGATTCACGAACAACACGTCGATCGGGAAACGCATCCCGAAGGTGTGCACGCTGGCGCAGCGCTCGAGCAACAGCGCCTCGTCCTCGGCTAGCGCGTCGCGCCCGAGCAGGCCTCGCAGCCGCTCGCGCGCCGATTCCGCCAGGGCCACGCGCACGCCGGTCGCCCGCCCGCTCACGAACAGCCGGCCATGCCTCACAGGAAGCCTCCCTGCACGAAACGCATCGCGATCGGAAAACCGAGCACCACGAAGGTCACGGGAAAGATGAACATCATCAAGGGAAACACCAGCTTCACCGGCGCTTCCATCGCGAGCTTCTCGGCACGCTGGAAACGCTCGGCGCGCCGTTGTTCGGACTGGAAACGCAGCGTGCCGGCAAGCCCGGAACCCATGCGCTCGGCCTGGATCACGGCACCGACGAAGTTGGTGATTTCCTTGATGTCCTGCCGTTCGTCGAAACGGCGCAGCGCATCGGCGCGGTTCAGGCCGGATTTCAGGTCGCGCAGCACATGTTCGAACTCGCTGCGCAGCGCGCCGTCCGGCCCTTTCTCGACCGCTTTCTGGATCGCGCCGTTGATGTTGAGCCCGGCCTCGACGGCCAGCGTCAGGAAGTCGAGATAGATCGGCAACTGCTTGCGGATCGCCACCACCCGGGCGCGTCGTACATCGCGTACCCAGATACGGGGGTAGCTGTAGCCGAGCAGGGCGGCAAGCGGCAGCACCAGCAGCGAAAAGCTGTCGAGCGCGAGCATCGCGAACACTGCGATCAAGCTAGCGATCGCGGCGGACAGGACGCTCAGGGCAATGAACTGTCGCGCCGTCATCAGGAAGATCAGGTGCGTGAGCCGCAATTGAAGCTCGACCCGTGCGACATAGGCGGCGGAGAGGTGTTCGCCGATCCCGTGCTCGACGAGGTTGACCAGCGGCCACACCAACCGCAGCCAGCGCGGCAGGGGATCGGAATAGGCGCGATCCTCCTTCGGTACCGCTCGTCGCAACTGCACGACCGAGCGCAGCAGCAGGCCCAGCACCAACACGGCGCCGAAGCCGACCAGCGTGGAGACCATGAAAATCATCGATACCCTCCCGAATTCCCTTTCCCGCGACTCAGACGTCGATATTGGTGATCTTCGAAATCGCCTTGTAGCCCAGGAATTCCATCACCGCGATCACGGCCAGCGTCAGCCAGCCGATCCGCTCATGGAACAGCGGCGCCATCGCTTCGGGCTCCATGAAATTGAGCACGACCATCAGGCCCAGCGGCAGCAAGGTCATCACGATGCCCTGCATGCGTCCCTGCGACGTCAGGGCCCGGATCTTGCCCTCCATCTGCAGCTTGGCGCCGAGCGTGCGCGCCACCGATTCGAGCGCTTCCGCGAGATTGCCGCCGACTTCCCGCGAGATGGTGACGGCAGCCGTCACCATCAGGAAGTCGGGAACGGGAATGCGCCGCTCGATGTTCTGCATCGCGATATCGAGGTCGATGCCGAGACGCAGTTCGCGCATGAGCAGCTCGAGCTCCCCCGAGATCGGCGCGGGTGCTTCCGATACGACACTTTCCATGGCCACCGCGAAACTCGCGCCGGCACGCAACGCGCCGGCCGTCATCAGCAGCACGTCCGGCAACTGGCGTTCGAGCAACGCGATGCGGCGCTTGCGCATCATCGCGAGCACGCGGCGCGGCGCCATCAAGGCCCCGACCAACGCGACAACGGCGAGCAGCACGCTGTCGAACAGGAAATAGGCGAACAAGGGGAGCAGGACGATGGCCAGCAGGGACAACAGCGCGCTCTGCTGGCGATTCACGAATACGTACATCTCGGCGAGCGAGGCCTCGATCTCGCCCGCGACGCGGCGCGACCGAGCCGTCATGGCAACGCGCCCCAGCTTGAACACCACGACCAGGAGGACGATCGTCCCGGCGAACATCAGCGCGAGCAGCACGAGGAGGTTCATGCATGCCCCGTCTCGGCGCCGCCGGTGAAGATCGAGGTGTCGACCGGAATGCGCCGGCGTATCAGTTCCTGATAGAAGTCCGGCACATAGGACGTGGGATGGAAGACGCCCTGCACCCGGCCATCCTCGCCGAAGCCGTCCTGCCGGAACACGAATACGTCCTGCAGCTGGATCACGCCCGATTCCATCCCGCTCACCTCGGTCACGTGGGTGACGCGCCGCGAGCCGCACGAGAAACGCGTCTGCTGGACGATGATGTCGACCGCCGAGCAGATCTGCTCGCGAATCGCCTGCACCGGCAGGTCGAGCCCGGCCATCAGCGTCATCACCTCGAGGCGGGCGATGCAGTCGCGCGGCGAGTTCGCATGAGCGGTCGTCAGCGAACCGTCGTGCCCGGTATTCATGGCCTGCAGCATGTCGAGCGCCTCGCCGCCGCGGCATTCGCCCACCACGATCCGGTCGGGCCGCATGCGCAGGCAGTTCTTCACCAGATCGCGGATCGGCACCGCCCCCTTGCCCTCCATGTTCGGCGGACGCGCTTCGAGCGCGACCAGGTTCGGCTGGGACAGTTGCAGCTCGGCGGCATCCTCGACGGTCACGATCCGCTCGTCGTCGGGGATGTAGTTGGACAGCACGTTGAGCAAGGTGGTCTTGCCCGAACCCGTGCCGCCCGAGATGATGATGTTCGCGCGCTGCTCCACCGCCGTGCGCAGGAAGGCCAGCATGTCGGCCGACATCGATCCGAAATCGATCAGGTCCTCGCCCGTCAGCTTGCGCTGGGAGAACTTGCGGATCGTGATGCTGGGCCCCTTCAGGGCCAGCGGCGGGATCACCGCGTTGACGCGCGAGCCGTCGGACAGGCGCGCATCGACCATCGGCGAACTCTCGTCGATGCGCCGGCCGATCGGCGCGACGATGCGCTCGATCGCGCCGAGCACCGCGCGGTCGTCGGTGAAGATCACCCGCGAGCGGGTCAGCTTGCCGCGTCGTTCGACGAAGATCTCGTCGTGGCAGTTCACCATGATTTCGCTGACCTCCGGATCGGCGATCAGCTCCTCCAGCGGCCCGAGCCCGATCACTTCGTCGAACACGCTCTTGCGCAGCGCCTCGAGCGAAACATCGGCCGAGCGGAACGCCGCGTCGTTGTCGAGGATCTCGTCCAGCGCGCCGCCCACCGTGCGCCGCAATTCGTCATCGTCCATCCGCGCCACGTTCAGGCGGCGCAGATCCAGCTCGGCGATCAGACGCATATGCACCGTCTTGCGCAGTTCGATGCCGATTCGGTTGTTGATGGCCGGCGTCGGCAACTCGGGAACGGGATTCGCGCGGCGAGCAGGCGGGGGATCGCTGCGTGCCGCCGGCACGGACAAAGCGGGCTCCGCGGCGGTCCCGACAAGGGCCGTGGCAGGCACGGCCGCGACCTTGGCGCCGTCCTGCGCAGACACGCCAGGGGGCGCGGCGGGCATCGCCAGCGGGTCCGCCGCAGCCTGCACGGGCGACGACGGCTCGGCCACGACACGCAGCTTCGCCGTGCCGATCTCGATTTCGTCGTTCCCGGTCAAGGGCCCGAAGGTCTCGATGGGCGCGCCATTGACCAGCGTGTTCGCGATCCCGCCCTGATCCTCCAAATACCAGGCATTGCCTCGCGCAACGATGCGCGCCTGGATCCTGCCAACCAGCATGCCCTTGATCACGACATCGCACTCCGGCGACTTGCCGATCGTGCAACCATCCTCGATGCGAACGACCTGCGGGGCGCCGTGGCGCAATTGCACTTGCAGACTCAGCACGGTGCTGTCTCCTGTGGCTGGCTCATCGTGACTCGGTGCCGGCGGCGCTGTCCGGCGTCGCGACCTTGGCGGGGCGCCATTCGATCGGCGTGGCGGGAATCGTGACGGGTTCGGCGACCGGGGGCGGCGGTGCGCCGTTGCGCGGCAAGGAGCCCTGAGCCGGCGCGTCGATGCCATCGAGCAGGCGACGCTGCGCCGAGGGCGAGGCAGGACCGAAGGATGCCGCCTCGCCCCGCGCCGGCCGTGTCGGCGCCGGCGCCGGCGCCGGGCGAGGCGGTACCCGGCTGGACACCGGACTGCCCGAAGCGTCGTCACGGTCGTCCTGCATGGCCTGCGCGCGCAGCGGGCCGACCGGCTGCGCGCGGGTCGGTCCTATCGCCTGCCGCGCCTCGTCCTTGCCGCGAGCCCGATCGCGTTCCGCGAGCGGACTCGGATCGCCGTGCCGCTCGTGGAAGCCGCGATCGATCCGGTCCGCGCGCGCGAGCAGGTCCGTATTCGGCGCGAGCGTCGGATCGGAAATCATCGGCGTCACGAAGATCACGAGATCGCTGCGTTTCGAGCGGAATTCGTCGGAGCGGAACAGGCGGCCGATGATCGGCAAGCGCCCTAAAAACGGCAGGCGGCTCATGTTGCCGATCGCATCGGCATTGACCAGGCCGGAAATCGCCATCGTCTCGCCGGCGCGCAGGGAGATGTCCGAGCGGGCGCTGCGCGTCAGGAAACCGGGGTAGCCGCCATAGGACACGGAAGGATCGATCTGACTGATCTCGGTGTCGATCTGGGCGGAAATCACGTTGTTCGCGTCCACCACCGGCTTGATGTCGAGCTTGATCCCGTAGTCCTTGTATTCGACATCGGTGGTGCCGAGCGCGCCGGCACGCGGAATCGGTACCTGCCCGCCGGCCAGGAAACTCGCCGTGCCGCCGCTCTTGGTATTCAGCTCGGGCGCCGCGAGGACATACGCGTCGCCCCTGGTGATCATCAGGTTCAGCGTCGAGGCGATATGGGTCGAGATCCCCGCGATCACCATGCCGGGCCCCGCCACGGCCTGGCTGCCGATGTAACCCTGCGCACCCGCCTGTGGCCCGGCGATCTTCTTGTCCCACTCGATGCCGAGATTCTCCTGCGCATTGCGCGTGAGCTCCATGATCCGCACCTTGAAGTGGATCGTCTTCTTCAGGGCATCGCCCTCGTCGACCGCGATCGCGTTCACCAGGTTCGGCACGCCCGCGGTCGCGGCCTTGATGCGCCCCAGCATGTCGCGATGCACGGTGCCGGTCAGCAGGATGTTCGGCCCGGACTCGATCACCTTCACGTCCGGCACGATGGCCAGCACCTCGCGCAACTGCGCGGCGGTTTCCCGGACATTGCCCTTCGCCACGCGCACGGTGGTATTCAGCGCAATGCCGTTGGCGGTCCAGGCCACCAGCGAGGTGACGCCCGCCTTTTCGGCCAGCAGCATCAGCCGGCCGTCCACCACGTTGGCCGTCACCAGGCTGCCGTCGCCGATCGCGATACGCTTGATCCGGCCCGGCACGTCGATCAGGCGGATCTCGCCTCGATAGAGATCGAGCAGCGCGTGTTGCGCCGGCGTCGCGTTTTCCTCGTGTTCGGCCTGCCGCGCGGCCAGGGCCGGCGGCGCACCAGGAATGAGCAGCGCGCCGAGCAGCAGGCCGGCCGCGAAGCGGCAACCGCGGCGGGCCGCGCGATGTTGGTTTTCCATGAACGACTCGTATCCGTTTCGAAGCTCAGCGCGACGCATCGGCTGCACCGGTTTCCGCCTGCAATCTGCGGGCAATCGCATTCGCCTGCCGATAGGCACTGCCCGCGGCGGACGCCGGGGCAACCGGACTCGGCGGCTCGCCGGCAGGCGAGGCGGCGGACCGGACGTTGACGTCGACCGGATCGATCGCCACCTGCACGGTCGTGCTCTTGCCGCCGCCGGTGATGATCTCGACCCGTTCGCGATCGTCGGCGGGCGCATCCGCCCTGGCCGCGAACAGCTCGGTTTCGTCGAGCCCTCGCTGCACCGGATCGCCGGGATCCTTGCTGTTGCGCAGGACCAGCCGCAAGCCGCCGAGCTTCTGCGCGAGCGCGATGCGCGCCGCTTCGGCGACCGGCACCTGCAAGGTCACCGTGCCATAAGCATCGCGCCGCACTCCATCGGCCATGTCGCGCGCCGCCTCGCCCGCATCGCGCGGACGAACGTCGTGACCGGTCGCCAGCACCAGCACGCCGGGCATCAATAGCCGGATCGATTTCGTATCGCCCGCGGGATCGCCGCCCCGCGTGACGAAGGAGAGGGTTCCCACCCAGTAGAGGTCGACGCGGTTGCCGGGGCGCAGCATCGAATCGGTGGAGTTGATCGCGTCGATCGGCAGGGTCAGCGCGCGCATGCCGGCCGCAAGCGTGTCGGAGAAATCGCGGGCGCGCATGACGTCGACATCCTGCAGGCGCAATGGACGACCGCGGCGTACCGGCTTGACCAGCACGGCATTGCGGTGAAGGGTGAAATCGTCCACCTGCAGCATGTCGTCGTAGACGAGATCGGCGGAGATCTCGCGCGCGACGAACACCGCGCTGTCGAGCGGCGTGCCTGCCGGCACGTCGGCGCGCGGCACCACCACCGACACGCCGGGCCCCTCGCGACGCTCCGCTGCCTCCGCCTTGATGCGGGCCTCGCTCGCGAGCATGTAGCGATACGTGGCCCAGGTGATGCCGCCGGCCGCCGCCACGGCCATGCCGATCAGCAGCCAGGTATTGGCGAGCAGGGAACGATAGTTGATTCGATTGAAGATCACGATGCCGTCCCGATCCGGTCAAGACAGCGACAGCGCATAGCCATATGCGTCGAAGAACGATTTCAAGGACACCAGCAGCGTGTTGATCACCGAGGTGTCGCCGCCCGCCACCAACGCCCCGACGAGCAGGCCCAAGGCCACCACGTACTCGACGTAGGCCTGTCCTCCCTGATGCCGTGTCCGGCGCTTCAAACCTTGCATGTCAACGGCTCTCCATTACATTGATCACGGCAGTCGTCTGCCCCATCTGTTCGGTGAACACGGCATCCAGCCGGTAGGCGCCTCGTTGCATCGCCAGCGCGGCATCCGAGGAGCGCGCGCCTCGCGCGGGCGGCGGCGCCATGCTCACCATCGTTTTCCAGCCTTCACGCCGCAATTCGCCGCGATAGCGGCTGGCGCCATCCTCCGCGCGGCCGCCCAGCGCAATCACCCAGGTGCGCCCGGCACGGCCCGAGTCGCGGCTTTCGATATCGGAGAGGATCCGGCCGGCGGGGAGGACCGCGGCCGACTCCGGAATCGAGCGACGCGCGGCGGCGGGCATCAGTTGCATCGCGCTCATCAGGCCGTGGGCGGTATCGCCCGATGCGCCGGCCTGCAGTTCGAGCACGTACTGGCATGTCTCGTCGAGCCCGCTCAGGACGCGGCCGCGCGTTCCCTGCGTGCCCATCGACGGCAGCCCCTCGCGGTCCCAGTAGGCCTGGAACTCGCGCTCGACTTGCCGCGCCGACCGGTCGAAACGCAGGGCCCGGACCACCATGGCCCTCCCGTCCAACTGCATGTCGTCACCGATCCACACCGTGCTTGCCGCGGCTACCGGTTCCCGTTCGCAGGTGCCTGCCGTCGCGCTCCAGGCCCAGCAGGCCGTCAACACAAACGCCGCCGGATACCGCCGCCAGGACGCGCTCACTTGAGTGCACCCAGCGGTACGGATTCCGTGTCGACGTAGCCCGGCTTGAAGTAGCCCGGGCCGAGCACATCGCCGACACCGTCGATGGACCGCGCCAGCGTCTGCCGGTCGCGCGCCGTCAACATCGCCTCCGGAATGGCGGTGGGCGTCGCCAGTTTCTGGCCGATCGCCGCTACCACGCCCAGCCGGCCATCCGGTGTCCAGGTGTTGGTCGCGAGCGTCGCGGTACTCTGGAACCGCAGGCGCGACAGCGAGGGCCACAAGCGCTGCGCGAACGCGCCGCCCAGGTCGACATCCACCGCCACGCTGCCGTCCTGCATCGTGCGCGACGCCATCAGGAGCGAGACTTCCTGCTCGACGTGCGGCGAGCGATAGACGCCGATCGGCCGATTGGCGATCTTGGCGAGACTGCCGAGCATCCGCTCGGTCGCGCGGGTCGACACCATCACGTCGCGGCGATCCTGGACAAAGGCCGTGCCGCCAGGATCACGCCATGAAGGCGGCAAGGCGGCCGAAAGCGGCATGTCGGCATCCGTGCCGGAAATCGAGGTTCGACGCGGCGCCACGACACGGGCCAGGAATTCACGCCCGAGCACCTCGTCTGTTTTCGTCACGGTTTGCGCGCCCGCGCCGAATTTTTCGTACCACCAGCCATCGGTGCCGGTGCCGGTGTCCTCGGGGTTGATCCACACCGTGCGCTCCCAGGCGACGTAGCGCGAACCGATCAGCACCTTGTTGCGGACGTCGTTGAGCCGGCCGAACATCGCCATCGCCAGGAAACCGATGACGAACACCAACGCGAGCCCGGCCACCATCTCGACCATCGCCTGGCCGCCCTGCCGGCGCACGATGCTTCGCATTCCACATGTTTTCATCTAGCTTCCCCGCGGCTCGACGCATCGCTCGCGGAAGCGCGCATGGCATCCGGCACCGGTGCCAATCGCGCCTCCCAATAAGGATTGAACAAGCTGGGATACTCGGTGCGTCCATCGGCGCGCGACCATCCTCCGGAGTAGCGCAGCAGGCCGTATACGTAGCGCAGCCCCTTCTCGTCGGGCCGCGCGAAATAGGCCTGTCCCGACGCGAGCGCCGTCAAGGGCGGCCCGGACATCGATACCCCGACCCGGCCTTCGCCGAGCAGGCGTTGATCGCTGATCGTCGAGCCCTGATCCCGCACCAGGCGGATGGTGATGCGTGGCGCGATCTGGTCGGGACCCTGCCCGGCCAGGTCGCGATACGGTTGCAGCCCGCCGTCGACGTTCATCGAGACGCCCGACCCGGCCCGATACTGCGCCCGCATCGACGGCATGACCGTCCCCGGCGAGGGGCTCGGATAGCCATAATTCACGTAGCCGCCGTAGCCGTACCAGCTCTGGTAGCGGCTTTTCCGGCCGTTGCCCGCGCCGCCGCGGCCTTCCTCGCTCGTATCGTCGACGCTGGGCTCGATCTCCCGCACTTCCCGGAGCTCCCAATGTCCCTTCGCGCCCCCGTCGCCCGCTGCTCCAGCCTCGCCGCCGTCGTCGTCCCCATCCTCGACCCACACCTGGATCACCTTGGTCGTGGCGCAGTCATGCCTCGTCTGCACCCGGGTCGATGTGCCGTCGATGGCCTGCCAGCCCTCGCGGCGTGGCCGCAACTGCGTGCCGCCGATCAGGTCCGCTTTCCGGCTGACCGCCCCCCAGCACCCGTCCCCGATCACCGTTTCCTCTTCCTTGATCCAGCGCCTCGTCGTGAAACCGCCGAGCGTGGAGGCCGCGGTCACGGCTTCGGCAAAGCGGTCCGTCGGCCGCTCAAGCGGCTTGAATTCCACGGAATGGTCACGCCAGGCCGACAATTCCTGCTGCGATTGGGGGTCGTCGAATGCGCCGTCGGCAAGCCGCGTATCGGGCTGGTTCGCGCGCGCGACCTGGCCGGCCAGGCTCGGCACGCCCATCAGCGTGGCTTCGTGATAGCTGCGTTGCGCGTTGCTGAGCGCGGAGATGATGGTGTCGAGACTGCGCGTCATGCGCGGCAAATCGACGTCGAGCCGCTCGCGCACCGGATGAATCAATGCCCTCGCCTCGCGCTTCTTCCTGATCCACTCGTCCACGCCGTTCCGGCTGATCTGGCTCGCGACCTGATCCGCGGGCGAGTTTTCCGCGACGTGCTCGTCAAGCATGTCGACGAAGGATTTCAGGCCCACCATCTGCGCGACGGCGGCCTGGTTGGCGATCATCGCGCGGTTGGTGTAGGCGGAAAAGTTGTAGTCGCGGGCCTGCAGCAAGGCGGCCGCATAGGCGCTCGCAT
The DNA here is from genome assembly GCF_011753035.1 of Burkholderia sp. Ax-1720. Taxonomy (NCBI): domain Bacteria; kingdom Pseudomonadati; phylum Pseudomonadota; class Betaproteobacteria; order Burkholderiales; family Burkholderiaceae; genus Burkholderia; species Burkholderia sp. Ax-1720. Next base: position 43,048 of record NZ_VWWK01000023.1, read on the forward strand.
CCGCGGTGTTCTGCAACTGGATTTTCGCGCTGGTCAACTGCAGCGAGCCGAACGCGAGCAGGAGCGCGGCGCAGCCGACCGCCAGGAACAGCAGCGCGGGCAGCAGGGCCTGCCCACGCTCATCGGCGTGCCTTGTGTTGGCTGGGGCCGTCATGATCTACGATGCGCCGCCTGGATTACTTGCCGCCGACGCTCTCGTTCGAGTAGCTACCCAAGCCCTTCTTTCTCGCTGCATCGGTCGTCGCATTGCCGGCTTCCGCCTGTGCCGCAGTGATATTCGCCTGCGCGCTCTTGCCCGACATTTCCTCGGCCAGACCCGCGGTCTGGGTGCGAACGGTCTTGCCGAAGAAGGCATAGACCCCAATCGACGATACCGCGATCAGCGCGACGATGATGATGTATTCGGTCATGCCCTGACCTAACTGCTTTCGAAGATTCTTGCGATTTTTCATTTTATTTCGACTCCCGAGTTGTAAAAGACAAACCGCAGCCGGAAACGAAAAAGCCAACGCACACGACATCCCGCACCGACATGCGATATGCCGACAACATTGACTTGATGGTTTTCAACCAGGTTGTGAGTCAGCCTTGATAGGGGCGCATACAGCCCCTTGCTGCCGACCGAGGGAAATTTATCAGCCGGTTTTCCGTGCCGCGACTTGACTCGTCAGATTAGAATTTTCCATGTTCAATAGGATATTTCTCTCGATAAAATATCGAAAAAGTTGGCATCCCGATATCGCAAACTCATCTCAAGATTAATTCTTAATCAATAGGCGATTCGTCAGATCGGAAAATAAGAAATTGAGGCTATTTTCCAGATCTTGATCGTCGAGCCTGCCATCCTTCGAACGACGTGCATTCATGACATGGCTGTGGTTCCTCCTGCTGGGCAGCGTATCGGGCATCCTGTCGACGCTCGTGGCCCTTCATCTGCCGGCGGCGATCGAGCGCGACGCCGCCGCCGAGCACGCGCGGTTCGACCCACGCAGGGCACGCCGGAGCTGCGCGTATCGCGGCCGGGCGATCGCCTGCCTGGCTGACGCGGGACACATCGCATTCCTGCTGCCGCGTCTCGTTGCCACCTGCATGATCGCGGCCCTGTGCGCATGCGCGGCATTCGGCCCGACCCTGGCCGGGTGCGCGGCGAGCCTGCTGGGCGCCTGCCTCGCCACGGCGGCCACGATCGACCTCGAGCACCACCTGCTGCCCGACGCGATCACGCTGCCGCTGCTCTGGGCGGGTCTTGCGCTCAACCTCGCCGAGGTATTCGCACCGCTGCCCGATGCGGTGGTCGGCGCGATGGTCGGCTACCTGCTGCCCTGGACGCTCGGCCAACTGTTCCGCATGCTGCGCGGCCTAGAAGGCATGGGATACGGCGATTTCAAGCTGCTCGCGGCGCTCGGCGCATGGCTCGGCTGGGAAGCCGTGCCCTGGATCATCGCCATATCCTCGGTCGCCGGCGCAATCGTCGCCATCGCGCTGATCGCCAGCGGATGCAAAAAGGCAGCCGAGCCCATTCCGTTCGGCCCGTTTATCGCGTTCTCCGCCAGTGCAGTGATTTATTGGCCCTTCGTGTCGCCGCATCTATTGCAATGAAAATTGCAACTCAATGCTTCATTGTTTCAAAAACGCGCGCATACGATTCTCATGACATTCCGCAATATCCGTTCAATCTCGATTCAACTCCGATCTTCCATTTCCCTTGCCGGGTAAGGATTCTCGCCGCCCCTGATCGATCCCGGAGCGACATCGCCTCGTCAATGAACGGCATTCACCCTAAAAAACAGATGAATTCTTCCGTAATCAATATGGCGGCAGCGGGATTCAGGGCTGCGCGTCGCGCCTCCTGTGCCGTGGAGTGCGATTCGCATGCTGCCGTTCACATTTCAATCAAGGCCAAACCCTCATGAAAAAGAGACATCAATTGATGAGCCTGCTGGTCGGCGCGGTAATCCTGCCGATGCAGTCCTATGCTGCGGAAAGCCTCAACGCGGAATCCTATGTTCCCGGTATCACCCACAACGACGGCGCGCCGGTAGCGGGCCGGCTGGGCAAGGTGGCAGGCAAGACCACGCCGATCAAGCCGCAGGGCCTGGCAACCAGCCGCCTGCAGTCGCTGCGCACGCTGCGCGCCGCGGCCGTCACCACCCAGGCCGCCACCGCGGCCACGGTCGCGCCGCCGGTGGCCGGCTGCGCCGATATCCAGGTGGGCGCCGCCTACAACGCGAACACGGCACCGTCGGGCCAGACCGACTGCTTCGAGTTCGTCGCCGCCGACCTGACCAAGACGGTCGCCTACGTGGTGAATCTTCCCGCCAACGAGCAGCACGACGTGCATCTCGTGCAGGTCAACAACGACGGCACCCTGACCTATCTCGACAACGAAACCGGCACCGCGCAGAGCAAGGTCGTCGAGGGCATTCCGCCGGGCCCGGTGCGCCTGCTGCTGCTGGTCGATTCGCAGCAGGGTACCGGCGGCGCCACCTTCCAGTTCCAGGTGACGGGCACCACCGGCTACGACAGCTACGAGCCGAACGATTCGATCAACCGCCCGAGCCAGCTGACCGGCAACCAGTTGATCAGCGCGAACCTCGACACCGTCAGCGACGTCGACTACTACACGGTACAAGTGCCGAGCACGCAGAGCGCCAACCTGATCACCTTCACGGGCACCGGCACGCAAACCGCGCAACTGCTGACCGCGCCGAACACCTGGGCAACCCTGGCGAGCGGCACGACCTACAACGTCAGCTCGTCGGCGGGCGCCACCTTGATGCTGCGCGTCTACAACACGGGCACCTCGGCACCGGCCTCGCAGCCGTATACGCTGCGCGTGTCGGATGGCGCGGGCACGGCCGGCTTCTATCGCTTCCTCGACAGCGAGAACATCACTCACCTCGCGCCGTCGCACGAGAACGTCGCGCGCACCGTCACGCCGGGCGTGATCGCATGGGACCACACCGGCAATGTGCGGTTGCCGGCCGGCGAGCATGTGACGATCCAGGCCTACGACCGCAGCACCACCAACCAGCTGACCCTGCTGACCACCACCTCGGGCTACACGGGCGCGGACGGCAGCCTGTCCCTGCCGCTCAATGTCGGCACCTGCCAGGGCTCCGGTACCTTCACCGGGGATTTCCAGACGCTCTCGACGCCGGCCGATCACTGGCGCATCACCTACAACCCGAACTCGTTCGCGGTGGCTTATACGGATAGCGGCGCGCTCAGCGCCAGCTCCTCGTATTCGTACTTCACGCATATCTGCACCGAAACGTATCTCGGGCGGTATTGACCAGATGACCGCCTGAGCGGTTGAACACAGGAGCCCGGCACTGCCGGGCTTTTTCTTTTGACCGCCGCCACGAGCGCCTCGCCACAGTGTGGGACGTTTCGAGCCATCCATTCACCAAACGGAAGATCACTCGATTCATTGAACACAAATACGAAACGAATCCCGCGCCAGGACCGGGAAAACACGGAGTTCAGGAGCCGTGACAGCGCAGACGTCGCCACGTACCATTGGCTGGACCTTTGATCCGGTCACCAACGAGGGCGGAATTCCGCCGTGACGGACCGAAGGCACCGTGGTCGCATCGACGAATCGTGCTGAATCGCATTCAATAATTCGCATTCCTACCAAATCGCGCCGATGCGGCGTCCTGCGTATTGATGACATGGATGCATCTTTCAGGAGGGGGCAATGAGCGGCATCGAGAATGAAAAACGACGCATGATTCTGAAGTGGGGGGCGGCAGCCACCATGATCCCGATCGCGGGATGCGGCGGCGACGGTAGCGACGGCGGCCCCGGCGCGGTAGCCAACGCCGCCAGCACCCTGGCTTCCACGGCCACGGCCGATACCGCATCGGCACGCGTGCCTGACGGCGCCGCGCTGCGCCTGAGCTACAGCCAGGCAGCCGGCGAATCGAACATCCTGTTCGAAGGCCTGCCGCTCGGCAACGGCCGGCTCGGTGCATTGACCGGCGGCTCGCCCGCGCGCGAGGCGCTGTACCTGAACGAAATCACGCTGTGGTCGGGGCAGAAGGATGCGGTGGATCTCGCCTACACGGCCGCCGGCATGGGCAGCTACCAGATGCTCGGCAAGCTCTATGTCGACCTGCCAGGCCATGCCCAGGCGAGCGGCTACTCGCGCTCGCTGGACATCAGCAACGCCGTGGCGCGCACCCAGTATGTGGCGGGCGGCCATACCTATCGGCGCGAGGTGTTCTGCAGCCACCCCGACAAGGTGCTGGTGATGCGCCTGTCGTCGGATGGCGGCAGCCATGACGGCACGATCTCGCTCGTCGACGGACAAGGCGCGAGCGTCACGGGCTCGAACGGCATCCTGCTCGCGCAGGGCAAGCTCGACGGCGTCGGCGAACGCTACGCGACGCATGTCCTGGCGATGCCGGATTCGGGCACGGTCAAGTACGACGCGAGCAAGGGCGTGCTGACGATGTCGCGCTGCCCCGCCCTCACCCTGATCATCGCGGCACGGACCAACTACTCCGGCATCGAGGCCGAGGGCTATCTCGGCGCGACGGATCCCGCGGCGCTGGCCCGGGCGGACGTTTCCGGCGCGGCCCACCTGCCCTATCGGAACTTGCTGGAGCGCCATCTGAGGGACTACACGGCGCTGTTCGGCCGCTTCTCGCTCGACCTCGGCAAGTCGAGCGACGCGCAGCGCGCCATGACGATCCCCGATCGGCTCAAGGCGCGCACGGCCTCGCCGGACATAGCCGATCCCGAGCTGGAGGCGCTCTATGTCCAGTTCGGCCGCTACCTGACCATCGCCTCATCGCGCGGGCCCTTGCCGGCGAACCTGCAGGGCCTGTGGAGCGTGAACAACAACCCGCCGTGGATGGCCGACTATCACACCGATATCAACGTGCAGATGAACTACTGGCTGGCCGATCGAGCCGGGCTGCCGGAATGCCAGAAGCCGTTCGCCGATTACGTGCTGAGCCAGTTGCCCTCCTGGGAGCGCTCGACGCAGGCCCATTTCAACGACGCCGCCAATAGCAACTACAGCAATTCGAGCGGCAAGGTGGCGGGCTGGACGATCGCGATCTCCACCGGCATCTACGGCGGCATCGGCTGGGACTGGAGCCCGCCCGCCAGCGCCTGGTATTGCCGGACGCTGTGGAACCACTACCAGTACACGCTCGATCGCGACTACCTGCGTGCCATCTACCCGGTGCTGAAATCGGCTTGCGAATTCTGGCAGGCTCGCCTGATCGTGGATCCGGCCAGCGGCCTGCTGGTCGACGATCGCGACTGGTCGCCCGAGCACGGCGATCACCAGGAGCTCGGCATCACCTACGCGCAGGAACTCGTCTGGGACCTGTTCACCAACTACGGCACGGCCAGCGGCACGCTCAATCTCGATACCGATTTCGCGGCGACCATCGCCGGCCTGCGTTCGCGGCTCTACCTGCCGAAGATCAGCCCGACCACCGGCCAGCTCCAGGAATGGATGGAGGACAAGGTGGATACGGGCGATCCGCAGCATCGTCACCTGTCGCCGCTGATCGGCTGGTTCGAGGGCGAGCGCATCGCCTATGACGGCGACCCCGCGCTGGTGGCCGCCGCCAAGGCGCTGCTCACCGCGCGCGGCACCGATTCGTTCGGCTGGGGGCTGGCGTGGCGCATCGCCTGCTGGGCCAAGTTCCGCGATGCCGCCACCTGCTATTCGATGGTGCAGAAGCTGCTGCGCTTCGCGAGCGGCAGCGACAGTACCAACGGCACCTTCACCAACATGTTCGACGCCTATGGCGGCAACATCTTCCAGATCGATGCGAACTTCGGCGGCCCGGCTGCGATCCTCGAGATGCTGGTGCAGAGCAGCATGGATTCGATCGTGCTGCTGCCGGCGCTGCCCCCGCAGTGGAATACCGGCAGCGTGAAGGGCGTTCGCGTGAAGGGCGGCTTCTCGGTCGACCTGGCCTGGAAGGACGGCAAGCTGACGTCGGCCGCGATCACCAGCGTGGGCGGTACCGGCACGACGCTGAAGTATGGGTCGATCAGCAAGCCGATCGTGGTGAGGAAGCTGGGCCGGAGCCGCTTCGATGGCGCGTTGGGCGCGGCTTGAGCAGGATGCCGCGTCATCGCCCGGACTTTCGGGCGGTGACACGGCATTGTCGTCATGCGATCCCGGTTCCCGCTTGCCTATCGGAAAATCAGAAGAAGTGCCGCATGCCGACTCGCGCGATCACTTGGTTGCCGCTCGACGACGGCCCCGCCGTGAACAGGATCCAGGCACGCGCGGTATTGCTGTCGCCGCCGGCATGCTGGTACGCCGCGCTCACATACACATCGCTGCGCTTCGACAAGGCATAGTCGAGCGTGAGGTTCAGCTGGTGCGCGCGGTTGTCCTGCAGCACCGCGTTGCCGGTCATGTACTGGTAAGCAGCATAGAGATGGACGGCGTAGGAGAGCGGAACCGTCCCGCCCACCTCGAACACGTTGATCGTCGCGCCGCTGAAGGTGTTGCGCGTATTGGTATAGAGCAGGTCGGCCCAGCCCCGCATGATCGCGACGCGGCCGCCCACGCCGAAATTGCGGATCCCGTCCGCGCCGCCGTTGATCTGCGCGTATTTGGTCATCGTGTAGGCCGCGTCGATCGAATACGACGGCTGCTCGTAGTCGATCCCGAAGCTGTAGGCATTCTGGTTCGAGAAACCGCCGGCCAGGTTGCTGAAGCCGTACATCGCGCCGAACGTCAGCCCGCCGATCGACGGCGACTGGTATTTCACCGAATTCGAGATCCGCGAGGCGCCGGCCGTGCGATCGAAGTCGAAGTCGCCGCTGAACGGCCCGGGCTTGCCCAGCGCATCGAACGGCCCCTGCCGGAGATTCGTCAGCGACACATACGGCAGCTCCGGCCCGAGCCGCCGCATCGACAGCGACATGAACATGAATTCGTACTGGTTGCCGAGCGTGAGCGTGCCCCAGCGCGCATCGTCGAGGCCGACCCAGGCCTGGCGGCCGAACAGGTCCCCATCGAGCGCGCCGGTGCCGACCTCGAACTGGCCTTCGAGCTGGAACACGGCACGCGTGCCGCCGCCGAGATCCTCGCTGCCCTTCAGGCCGAACAGGTTCGGCACCAGCACGCCGCTGTCCATCACCGCCGTGCGATGACCGCCGTCGTTCGACAGCGCGGTAATGCCCACATCGAGCATGCCGTAGAGCGTGACCGCGCTCTGTGCATGGGCGGTCGTCACGACAGCGGCGCATAGCGCGCCGGCAAGCAAGGCTTTCATCCGGGTCTCCAGGCAGTGGGGCGCGGCGCCTCGATGAGCGTCGCGTGTCGAGGTCGGGCAAATCGCAAGCACGTCGCATCGTCACGACGGCCGGCGCCTTTACATTCGCAGTGCGAAATAAATTGAAAACGAAATCGAAAACGATTCGATACGGGCCTGGTTCACATCCATCGGCGCGTGGCACGGCACCGACCCAATGCGCCATCCGGCATGCCGGCGCCCCGCCATCGAAAGCAAAATGAAACCCGATTCGGGTCAGTTCGCCGAACGACCGACCCAACCGGCAGGCGGAGTATTCGAGGGCCGAAAATCGCGATCTATCCACTCCGCGCAAGCGCCGGCCGAAGCCTGTCCAGTTCTCGCAAGCGCATCGCGGCCCCCATTCCGGGCCTTTTTGACACCGCTCGCGAACGTGTACAGTGGGTACGCACGGCTTCGGGACACGAATGCCGGCGTTCGACCGTGCGCCGTCCCCTGCCGTCCCCTGCAGTCCCCATAACGCATCGAAGACCCGCCATGCCGCCCACTTCCTTGCTGATCGAATCGACGTCGCTGAGGCAATACCGGTATTTCGAGTCGAACGACGTCGACGACACGCGCCAGCGCATCGCCGCCGTGCTGCAGCCGCACCGGCTCACGCCCGGCGCGGCGCGCGGCGGCCAATCCGCCTACATGAACCACGTGCGGATCGACAGCCTGGCGTTCGGCACGATCGGCTATGCGGGGACGATGGGCGTCGATGCCGGCGAGATCGAGGACTATTACCTCGCGATCCTGAGCCTCAACGGTTACGCCGACGTCACCGTCGGCGGCCGGCGCATGATCATCGGGCAGACGCAGGGCATGGTGGTCGGGCCCTCGACTCGCTTCAGCGGCACTTTCTCGGCCGACTGCGAGCAGTTCTTCGTGCGGATCGACAAGCGCGCGATGCTGGCGCATACCGGCTACGATCATCTGCACATCGAGCCGGCACTCGACCTCTCCCGCCCCGAGCTCGCGCCCTGGCTGGCCCAGCTGCGGGTGCTAACCTCCTCTCCCGAGACGATCGCGCTCGCGCAGCGCGACCGGCGCGTCGCGCTCGAATTCGAGCGGCTGCTCGTCACCCTGCTGCTGGCGAGCCAGCCGCATCATTCGCAGGCGCGGCCGGCAACGGCGGCGCTGGTGCCGCGCACCGTCAAGCGCGCGGAAAGCTTCATCGCGGAACATGCCTGCGAGCCGATCACGCTGGCCGACATCGCCGACGCGGCCGAGGTGCCGGTGCGTACCCTGCTCGACGGCTTCCGGCGCTACTCGCACGCGAGCCCGATGCAGCTGGTGCGGGAGGCGCGGCTCGAACGCGCCCGCGAGATGCTGCTGCGCGCCCGCGACACCGAGCGCGTGGCCGACATCGCGCTCGGCTGCGGCTTCGCGAATCTCGGCCGCTTCGCCAGCGCCTATCGCGAGAAATTCGGAGAACCGCCCTCGGACACGCTGCGTCGCGTGCGGCAGCGCAGCAGCTGAGTCCGCCGAAACCTGCGCGCGCCGGACAGGCGCTGCGTTCGGTGGATATCCCCGCCCATTTCCGCGCCATACAGTCGAAGCGTCCGATCTCCACGGAGCCGCTGTATGACCCTGCTCAGGATGCGCGTCGCGCGCATCGATTCCCTGACGCTCACGATCCGCCGCCTGCACCTGGTTGCCGCCGACGGCAGGCCCTTGCCGCCGTTCGAGGCGGGCGCGCATCTCGGCGTGCATGTCCCGCTCGGCGAGCGCAGCCAGCGGCGCGCCTATTCGCTCGTCAACCCGGGCGGCGAGGACGCGCATTACGAAATCGCGGTGCTGCTCGAATCCGCCGGCAGCGGCGGCTCGCGCTGGATGCACGCGCTCGAGGCAGGCCAGCTTCTCGACGCCGACCCGCCGCGTAACGATTTCCGCCTGGCCGCCGATGCGCGCCGCCATCTGCTGATCGCGGGCGGCATCGGCATCACGCCGATCCTCGCGATGGCACGCACGCTCGCTGCCGCCGGGGCGCCCCATGCGCTGCATTACGCGGCGCGCGACGCCGCGGCGATGGCCTATCGCGACGAGGTTGCCGCGTTGGCCCACGCCCGCTGCTGGTTCGACGGCGGCGACCCGCGCCGCGGGCTGCCGCTGGCCGACACGATCGGCACGTTCGAAGCCGGCGCGCATCTCTACGTCTGCGGCCCGGCCGGCCTGGTCGCGGCCGCGCTCGATACCGCACGCCGCCTCGGCTGGCCCGACGACGCACTGCACAGCGAGCTGTTCGCGGCACCGGCCGCGCCCGCCGATGCCGATGCGGCGTTCGAGGTGCACCTGGCCGCCTCGGGCCGCGTGCTGGCCGTCCCGGCCGGCACCAGCGTGCTCGACGCGATGATCGCCGCCGGGCTCGACCCGCTCTACGACTGCCGGCGCGGCGACTGCGGCGTCTGCACCGCCCAGTTGCTCGACGGCGAACCCGAGCATCGCGACATCTGCCTGACCGGCGACGAGCACGCCGAGGGCCGCTTCTGCCCTTGCGTGTCGCGCGCGAAAAGCGCCCGCCTGGTCCTCGACCTGTAACCCTCCCCACCAGAAAGGAAGCAGCATGAGCCTGACCAATGCGAGCCTCGCCGGTCTCGTGCGCCCGGACAGCGTCCACAAGCGCGTCTATACCGATCCGGCGATCTTCGCGCTCGAGATGGAGCGCATCTATGGCCGCGCCTGGATCTACGTCGGCCACGAAAGCCAGGTGAAGACGCCCGGCGACTATCACACCACCCGGATCGGCGACCAGGACGTGGTGATGGTCCGCGCCCAGGACGGCCAGGTGCATGTGGTCTACAACCGCTGCCCGCACAAGGGCGCCAAGCTGGTGGCCGACGGCGACGGCTCGACCGGCAAGTTCTTCCGCTGCCCCTATCACGCCTGGACCTTCAAGCTCGACGGCACGCATCTGTCGGCGCCGCTGCGCAACGGCCTGCAGAACACCTGCTTCGACCCGAAGCACCCGGATTTCTCGATGCGCCGCGTCGCCCGCGTCGACAGCTATCGCGGCTTCGTGTTCGCCAGCCAGGCCGCGGACGGCCCCGACCTGAAGACCTTCCTGAACGGCGTCGCCTCGTCGATCGACAATCTGTGCGATCGCTCGCCGGTGGGCGAGGTCGAGGTCACGGGCGGCGTGTTTCGCGTGCTGCAGCGCTCGAACTGGAAGGTGTTCTACGAGAACCTCCACGACACCATGCATGCGCCGGTCACGCACGAATCCTCGGTGGTTTCCGCCCGCGCCCAGGCCGACGAACTCGGCGCGATGCCGTTCGAGCTGCTGATCGTGGACGGCAACGGCGAACCCTACGAGTTCTGGGAAAAGCTGGAGCTGCGCGCCTACGAATACGGCCATGGCTACATGGAAGGCATCTTCGATCCGGCCGCTGCCGAGCGCGATCCCGTCTCGCACGCGCACTTCACGACCCTGGCCGAGGTGCATGGCGAAACGCGCGCCCGGCAGATCCTCGGCATGAACCGGCACAACACGGTGATCTACGGCAGCGGTTCGCCGCACACGGTTTTCCAGCAGTTCCGCGTGATCCGCCCGATCGCGGTGGACCAGACGCTGGTCGAGATCCAGCTGTTCCGGCTCAAGGGCGCGCCCGATGCCGTGTTCGACCGCGCGCTCAGTTACGCCAACGTGATCAACTCGCCCTCGTCGAACGTGATGCCCGACGACGTGGAGGTCTATGCGCGCTGCCAGCAGGGCAACAACACGCGCGGCGGCGAATGGGTCAGCATGCATCGTTATGCGGGCACCGATCGCGCCGTCGAGGACGGCTACGTCTCGATCAACGGCACCAGCGAACTGCCGATGCGCAACCAGTTCGCCGCCTGGCACCGCTTCATGCTCGACGACAGCGGCCCGGCCGCCGGCCCCACTACGAAGCAGCCGAACGGAGGACAAGCCTGATGCTGCGCGATCCGACTTTCGACCTGTCCACCGAAGCGGTTTACGCGCTCGCCGCCGAGGACATGGCACTGCGCGCGCAGGTGGAGCAATTCCTGTATCGTGAGGCGCGCCTGCTCGACACGCGCGCCTTCGACGCCTGGCTCGAGCTCTGGACGCCCGACGGCATGTACTGGCTGCCGCACGAGCCGGGGCAGGCCAGCCCGCACGACCATATCTCGCTGTTCTGGGAAGATGCGACGCTGCGCGAGGTGCGCGCGCGCCGCGTCAGCAACGCGCGCAACTGGTCGCAACAGCCGCCCACGCGCACCGCGCGGCTGGTCGGCAACGTGATGCTCGACGGGCGCGACGCGCAAGGCCGGCTGGTCGTGCATTCGACGCTGGTGGTCCATGAATGGCGGCTCGGTCAACGCACGCTCGCCGGGCTCGTCACGCACAAGCTCGACACGCGCGAGGACTGGAAGATCTACCTGAAGCGCGTCGACCTGGTGAATTCGACCGACGCGTTCGCGAATCTCGAGGTGTTCGTCTGATGGCCGGCATCGCTCGCTTCGCACGCAGCGCCGTGATCGCGCTGCACTACCAGAACGACGTGCTCGATCCCGAAGGTCGGATCCGCGTCGGCTTCGAGCGCGCCCAGCCGGAGCGCGCCGCCGTGATCGAGGCGGCGCGTGCCTTGCTGGCCGGCGCGCGCTCGCGAGGCTTGCCGCTGATCCATATCCGCATCGCGTTCCGCGAGGATTACGCGGATCTGCTGCGCAATGCGCCGATCTTCGTTCGCACCGCCGAATCCGGCGCGCTGCGCGAGGGTAGCTGGGGCGCGGAATTCCATCCCGCGCTGGGCCCCGATCCCGATCGTCCGCTCGATTACGTGCTCCATCATCGTCGCACCAGCGGCTTCATCGGCACGCCGCTCGAACAGGTCCTCGCCGCGCACGACGTGCGGCACCTGATCGTCGCCGGCGTCGCCACGCATTCGACCGTCGAGATGACGGTGCGGCACGCGGTCGACCTCGGCTATACGGCGACGGTGGCCGCCGATGCCTGCTCCTGCGCGGATCGGCAACAGCACGCGGCCTCGCTCGAATCGATGCGCCTGCTGGCGGCCATCTCGACCGTCGCCGAGCTGTTCGGCGAGGGCGACGCCTCGCCGGAGCCCGGCGCATGACCCTGCCCGCCGCCGCTCCCGCCCGCCTCGCCGGCAAGGTCGCGATCGTCACCGGCGCCGGCCAGGGCATCGGCGCCGACATCGCGCGCGGCCTCGCCGCCGACGGCGCCTCGGTGCTGCTCGCGGGGCTCGGCGCGGCGGCCGGCGAAGCGGTCGCCGCCTCGATCGGCCCGGCCGCGCGCTTCCTCGAAACCGACGTGACCGACGACGCCCAGCTCGACCGCGCGCTGGCGCTGGCCCTCGACACCTTCGGCGGCCTCGACATCGTCGTCAACAACGCCTGCAGCTATGACGACGCCGGGCTCGCCTCGACGCGCGCGCAATGGGCCCGCCTGCTCGACGTCAACCTCGTGTCGGCCGCGATCCTCGCGCAGAAGGCCGCCCCGCTGCTGCGCCGCGACGGCGCGATCGTCAACCTCGGCAGCACCGGCGGCAAGTTCGGCGCGGCCGGCCGCGCGCTCTATCCGGCCTCGAAGGCGGCGCTGCTGCAACTCACGCGCAACCTGGCGGTCGATCTCGCGCCGAGCGGCATCCGCGTCGTCAGCGTATCGCCGGCCTGGACCTGGTCGCCCTCGCTCGAACGCCTGGCGGCCGGCTCGCTGGAGTCGGCCGATCGCGTCGGCGCCGCCCTGCATCCGCTCGGCCGCGTCGGGCGCGGCGAGGAGGTCGCGCGCGCGGTCGCCTTCCTGTGCTCGCGCGAAGCATCCTGGATCACCGGCGTCGATATCCCGGTCGACGGCGGCTTCTCGATGCTCGGCCCCGACCAGGGCCGCTCGCCGCGCGACTGGTTCGAACCACAAACATGACGCGCCAGGCACGCGCGCCTTTCATCCCCATCGTCCCCAAGGAGTTCATCAGCATGTCGAAGCAGATCAGGATCACCGCCGACGGCGCGTCGTTCGACGCCACCGTCGCCCTGCCGGAAGCGGGCCGCGGCCCCGTCGTCGTGCTGCTGCAGGAAATCTTCGGCGTGAACGCCGAGATGCGCGAGGTGGCCGAGCTGTACGCGGCCGAAGGTTACGTGGTGGTCGCGCCGGACCTGTTCCACCAGTTCGCGCCGAACATCGAACTCGGCTATGACGACGCCGGCCACGCCCAGGCCTTCGACTACTACGCGCGCTTCGATGTCGAGCGCGCCGTGCGCGACATCCGCGCGACCGTCGAGCACGCGCGGACCATGCCGGAATCGACCGGCCAGGTCGGCGCGCTCGGCTTCTGCCTGGGCGGCAAGCTGGCCTACCTGGCGGCGGCCGAATGCGGCGTCGATTGCGCGGTCGCCTATTACGGCGTCGGCATCGAGCAGTCGCTGGCGCTGGCATCGCGCATCACCTGCCCGATCACCCTGCATTTCGGCGAAACCGACCCGCTCAATCCGCCCGAGGCGCTGGCGGCGATCCGCGCAACGCTCGGCGGCATGCCGAACGTGAGGCTGCACGTCTATCCCGGCGCGGGCCACGCCTTCAGCCGCGGCGGCCCGACCTTCGTGAAGACCGCCGCGATGCCGGCCCACACGCGCAGCCTCGAGACCTTCCGCAAGACGATGGGCCCCGACTACGATCTCGGCGCGCTAGCGGACCGTCACTTCGAGCTGGAATTCGCCGCGCGCGACCCGGAAGCGACGATGCGCACGATGGTGCCCGAGCCTTACGTGAACCACGTCCCGACCATGACCGGCGGCACCGGTTATCAAGAACTGAAGCGCTTCTACACGCATCACTTCATCCACGACAATCCGGCCGACATGCGCATGACGCCGATCTCGCGCGTGATCGGCGTGGATCGGATGGTCGACGAATTCATCCTCGGCTTCACGCACGATCGCGAGATCGACTGGCTGCTGCCGGGCGTGGCGCCGACCGGCAAGCGCGTCGAGATCCCGATGCTGGTGGTGGTCGCATTCCGCGGCCCGAAGCTCTACAACGAGCACATCTACTGGGACCAGGCCAGCGTGCTCGCGCAGATCGGCCTGCTCGACCCCACCGGGCTGCCCGTCGCGGGCGTGGAAGCGGCGCGCAAGCTGCTCGACGAAACCCTGCCGTCGAATACCTTGATGGCACGCTGGAAGGAAAGCGCGCCGCGCTGAACCGCGAGGCGAACGATCCGCTGCTCGCGCAGCCGCCCGCCACGAATCTGGAAAATGCACATGAACCTCACGCTCGCCCAACCGCGCCGCTACGATGCGCGGGGCATCGCCGTCGATCATTACCCCGCCGCGCTCGACGCGGCCGCCGCGTCCCGGCCCGTCATCCTGGTTCATGGCGGCTGCCAGGCCGCCTGGTGCTGGGCGCTTTACGCCCCGCTGCTCGCGCAGGCGGGCTTCGATGTGCACGCGCTGAACTGGCGCGGCCGCGGCGGCTCGGCGGCGCTCGAGACGGCGGATTTCGTGTCGATGTCGATCGCCGACGTGGTGGACGACATCCGCTGCGTGGCGCTCGGGATCGAGGCCGTGCCGATCCTCGTCGGCCACTCGATGGGCGGGCTCGCCGCCCAGCTTTATGCGGCGCGATATCCCGTGCAGGCCCTGGTGGCACTGACGCCGGTGGTGCCCTCGAACGTCGGTGCCGAGCCCGTCGCGCTGCCCATCGCGGACATGGCCGTGCCCTGGGGACCGCCGCCGCTCGAAGCGACGCGCGAGCTGTTCTTCCAGGGGCTCACCGATGCCGAGTGCCGCCGCTACCAGGCGATGCTGGTGCCGGAATCGCCGCGGCGGGTTCGGGAGGCGACGCAATGGAGCCTGCCGATCGAGGTCGACCAGCTCAGCGCGCCCACGCTGGTGATATCCGGCGCGCTCGACATCCTCACGCCGCCCGCCACCGGCGCGGCGCTTGCCGGGCTGTATGGCTGCGAGCACTGGCTGGAGCCGGCGCATGGCCATAACGTGCTGCTCGGCGAGGGCGCGGCCGGCATCGCCCGGCGGCTGATCGACTGGCTGCAAGGCCGCGCCTGAACCGCTCGCCGATGCCATCGCCAATGCGCTTCCGGATTCGGCCAATGCTTGCGGCAATCGGCTAGCCCGCCGAGCGGGATTGGTCGACGATCGCCGGGATCGCAGCCCCATTCCCTCGTCCCGACAGGAGTCCTCCCATGAACGCCACGCCCCTGGCCGCGCGCGAAGTCCGCGAAGGCATGCTCTTCATCGACGGTCACTGGACCGCCGGTTCCGAACGCGAAGTCCGCCCCGATTTCAATCCCGCCACCGGCGAGCTCTTCGCGCAGGTCCACCAGGCCACGCGCGCCGACGCGATCCGCGCGATCGACGCCGCGCATCGCGCCAGGGACGACTGGGCGAACCTGCTGGTCGGCCGCCGCGCCGAGATCCTGCTGTCCTGCGCCGACGCGCTCGCCGCCATGGCCGACGAGGTGCGCGACGTGCTGATCGAGGAATCGGGCTCGACCTACCCGAAGGCGATGTTCGAGGTGATGAGCGGCATCGACCTGCTGCGCAGCGCGGCCGGCGACGCGCGCCACGTGTTCGGCGAAACCTTGCCGCTCAGCATGCCGGGCCAGCTCGGCATGACGATCCGCCGGCCGCTCGGCGTGATTGCCGGCATCGCGCCCTTCAACGCGCCGTTCTGGCTCGCCATGAAGAAGGTCGTGCTGGCGCTGGCGGCCGGCAATACCTTCGTGCTGAAGCCTTCGGAGGAAACGCCCGTCACCGGCCTGAAGATCGCCGAGCTGTTCGAGCGCGGCGGCCTGCCCGCCGGCGTGCTGAACGTGATCCCCGGCCCGGCCGCCGAGATCGGCGAGGTGCTGCTCTCCGATCCGCGCGTGCGCATGCTGACCTTCACCGGCTCGACGCGCGTCGGGCGCCACCTGGCGGTGGAAGCCGCCAAGCAGATGAAGAAGCTCACGCTGGAGCTGGGCGGCAAGAACCCGCTGATCGTGCTGCGCGATGCCGATCTCGACTACGCGGTGCGCGCCGCCTGCTTCGGCATCTTCTTCCACCAGGGCCAGGTATGCATGGCGAACTCGCGGATCCTGGTGGAGGCGCCGATCTACGATGCCTTCGCGGAGCGCTTCGTCGAGCGGGCGTCGAGCTATGCGGTCGGCGATCCACGCGATCCGGCCACGGTGATCGGCCCGCTGATCCGCGGCTCGCAATGCGGGGTGATCGATGGGCAGATCGAGGACGCGGTGTCGAAAGGCGCGAGGCTGCTGCTCGGCGGCACGCATGAAGGCAATTTCTATCGGCCGACCGTGCTGGCGGACGTGACGGCCGGAATGCGCATCTACGACGAGGAGAGCTTCGGCCCGGTCACCTCGCTGATCCGCGTGGACAGCGCCGAGCACGCGCTGCAGGTCGCCAACGACACCTCGTATGGCCTGTCCTCGGGCGTGATCACCAACGATCTGCAGAAGGCCTTCGACCTCGCGCTGCGGCTGGAGGCGGGCATGGTCCATATCAACGACTGCACCGTGTCGGACGAGGCGCATGTGCCGTTCGGCGGCACCAAGATGAGCGGCGTCGGCCGCGAGGGCGGCCGTTATTCGATGGAGGAGATGACCGAGCTGAAGTGGATCACGATCCAGATGGGGCAGCGGCAGTTTCCGCTGTGAGCGAAGGCGGGTTCGTCGGGGCTGGCTGACGAACCCGCCTTGGCGGCAAGCCCCATCGCGCCTGCTTCCGGCCTCGCCGTTCCCGCCTCGAATCCCCTCGCCCCCTCCGATCCTCCCCTCAATTTCCTTCTTGACGACATATCTTTCGATATATATCTTTCGATACATCTTTAGACATGTACGAAGGAGAACACGATGCGTCGTTCCCATCATCACGGCCGTTTCCGCGACGGCTTCGAAGGCGGCTGGTGGCAAGGCTCGAGCTGCGACCAGGATGCCGAGCGCCACGCGCGCGGCCATGAGCATGGCGATTTCCGCCGTCACGGCCTGGCCAGGTTGTGGGCCATGGCCGGCGGCCGGCGCGGCGGCGGCCGCCACGGTTTCGGCGGCTTTCCGGAAGGCTTCGGCGGCCCGGGCGGCCCCGGCGGCTTTGGCGGCTTTGACGATCCGCGCATGCCGCGTGGCCGCCAGTTCAATTCCGACGACCTGCAACTGATGCTGCTCTCGCTGCTGGCCGCCCAGCCGAGCCACGGCTACGAGCTGATCAAGGCGCTCGACACGCGCTCGCAAGGCTTCTACGTGCCGAGCCCCGGCATGGTCTACCCGGCACTGACCTACCTGGAAGAAGTCGGCTACGTGACCGTCGAGGTCGACGGCAACCGCAAGCGCTACGCGCTCGCCGAAGCCGGCCGCGAGCATCTCGAAGCCCAGCGCGAGCGTGTCGAACTGCTGTTCGCGAAGCTCGAGCACCTCGGCCGCAAGATGGAATTCATGCGCCGCGCCTTCGCGGGCCAGGGCCAGGGCGAAGCCGGCGAGGACACGCCGGAAGGCGGCTGGCTGCCCGAGTACGTCGAGGCACGCCTGGCGCTGAAACACCTGCTGTTCCGCAAGAGCGCGGTCAGCCCGGACGAACAGCGCCGCATCGCCGCGATCCTGCGCCGCACGATGGCCGAGATCGAGGGCAAGCCCGAAGCCGCGCCGAACGCCGCGCCCGACGCCTGAAGCGCGTCCACCCAACCCGGAGAATCGATTGATGCAGAATCCGACCGAACGCGCCGTGACGCGCGTGCGCCATACGCTGAAACGCCGCGAACTGACCGTCAGCCGCATCACGCGCGTGACGCCCCATCTGCTGCGCGTGACGCTAACGGGCGAGGATCTCGACGACTTCGTCAGCGCCTCGTTCGACGATCACGTGAAGGTGTTCTTCCCCGCGCCCGGCGAAACCGAAGCACCCAGGCCGGTACTGGGCCCGAACGGGCTCGAGCTGCCGGAAGGCGCGCCCAGGCCGATCATGCGCGATTTCACGCCGCGCCGTTACGACCGCGAGGCGCGCGAGCTCGACCTCGAGTTCGTGCTGCACCACCCGGGCCCGGCCTCGCAGTGGGCCGAGCAGGCCGCCGTGGGCCAGACGCTGGCGATCGGCGGCCCGCGCGGATCCTTCGTGGTCCCGACCGATTTCGACTGGCACCTGCTGATCGGCGACGATACGGCGCTGCCCGCCATCGCGCGCCGCCTGGGCGAACTGCCGGCCGGCACGCGCGCGGCGGTGGTGGTGGAAGTCGCCGATGCCTCGGCGCACATCGAGTTCGAGTCGCGGGCCGAGGTCTACACGATCTGGCGATATCGCGACGACCCGGCTGCCGCCGGTGCCGAAGCGGGCGCGCAGTTCGTCGAGGCCCTGAGCGAGCTGCCGCTGCCGAATGGCGACGGTTATGTCTGGGCGGCCGGCGAGGCGGCGGCGATGCGCGCGGTGCGCCGGCATCTGTGCGACACGCGCGGCGTCCATAAGTCGCGCATCCGCGCCTCGGCCTACTGGAAACGCGGCGCCGAAGGCGTGCACGAATCACTCGACGATTGAGCGGCGGAAGGCGCCGATCGAAGCGGCGCCGCTCGCTGTCGACGCGGAAAGCTTGTCAATTTTCGATAAGCGAAGCGCTTGCGGGCTTGCGCCCGCGCTTGGCAGTGCCATCGCGCGTGGTATATATCTGACTGAATGGCCTGCGGGGCGCCTGGCGCCCGGCGGGCCATTCGCCGGTCCGGCGGCGGCCAAGCAGCGAATGCCCGCGCGCGACGGCCGGCTCGACCGTCGCGATGCGGCGCAATACGGTCGCGACGATGCGGGAGACCACGCGCGGTCCGTCCCATGGACACGCGCTCATCGTTTCAGCGCACGACCATGAACGCCGACCACAATACGCATGCCACGCTCGCCCGATCGCTCCGGATCATCGCCTACTGCACGCTCGCGGCCATCGCGGTCGCGCTGTTCGTCGCGATGTGCGCGATCCTGCGCGACAGCGCGATCGACCGCGAAGTGTCGCAGCGCGGCGCCACCGATACGCTCGAACTGCATGGCGGCACGGGCGCCTCGCCCGACGTCGCGCCCGATGCCACGGCCGGCAAGTCTCCTGGCTGATAATCGATCGCGTCGCGCGGCCTAGCGGCCGCGCAGATTCCCCAATACCACCATCCTCAACGTCTCGCCGATGCGTTCGAGGCGTGCCACCAGCATGCCGCCGTAGCAGCGCACCAGCAGCGCGCCGGCGGTGCCCGTGAACACCCCGCCGAGCATGTCGAGCGGCCAGTGCACGCCCGCGTAGACACGTCCCCAGGCCACCAGCAGCGCGTCGATCGCCATCGCGATGCCGAGCGCGCGCGTGCTGCGCGACAGCCACAGCGCGCTCGCCACGCTCCAGACAAAGGTCATGTGATTGCTCGGGAACGAGCCGTCCGCCGCATGCGGGATCAGCTGCGTGCCGAGGCCGATCGCGAACGGCCGCGGCGAATACCACACGCTGGAGATGAGTTGCGCGAGCAGCAGCGCGACGCAGGCGGCGAGACCTGCCGCGATGGCCTGCCGGCGCACCGGCCGCGTGCCGGCGAACCAGACCGCCAGCAGCAGCGCCGGCACGATGAATACCAACCAGACGGCGGCGAATATCGCCAGATTGGCAACCGCGGGTTGGGGATGGGAGCCGGCATTGAGCGCCGCGAACGCGGCGAGATTGAGATTGAGCATCGGGGACGAGCGGGACGAGACGCGATCGGCGGGGATCGCGCAGCGCCGACATTACGAAGGATTGACGTCGGGACCGCCAATGAAAGCGGATTGAAACGCCTTGCTGCGGCGCGGCACTTTGATGGTGGTGCGGCGCAAAAGTTCAATGCCGGTATCGATGCGATCTTCGATGCAAGCCGCGGCGCGATCCCGTATCCTCTCACCCTGAATCCCGAAAACACTCACCCAGGATGCTCACACGAGCGTCATCGGAGCGCGGGAAGATGCGGATTCGCCGCCATCATTAGGCCGATTTCGCGCATCGATTTCACGATTTCTGAAGTTCAGGCTACGAATTAAGCAATAAACTCTTCCGCTTGCGGCAGCGCACAATCGATCTGCAACAGCATTAGGATATCGGCACTCTTCCCTCAGCAGCGATCAACAAGGAGTCCGCATGAACCCGAGTCAAGTCCTGTCGAATGCGTTCGCGATGCCGCTCACGAGTCCCGCGTTTCCGATGGGACCGTACCGCTTCATCAATCGTGAGTTCCTGATCATCACGTACCGCACCGACATGGACCGCTTGCGCGAGATCGTGCCGGAGCCGCTGAAGGTCACCCAGCCGCTGGTCCACTACGAGTTCATCCGCATGCCGGACTCCACCGGCTTCGGCGACTACACGGAAAGCGGGCAGGTGATTCCGGTCGAGTTCGAAGGCCAGCCGGGCGGCTACACGCTCGCCATGTACCTCAACGACCACCCGCCGATCGCCGGCGGCCGCGAGCTGTGGGGCTTCCCGAAGAAGCTCGCGCAGCCGACGCTCGAAACGCATACCGACACGCTGCTGGGCACGCTCGACTACGGCCCGGTGCGCGTGGCCACCGGCACCATGGGCTACAAGCACAAGGACCTCGACCTGGTCGAGCAGCAGCAGCGCCTGGCCGGCGCGAACTACCTGCTGAAGATCATTCCGCACGTCGACGGCAGCCCGCGCATCTGCGAGCTGGTGCGCTACTACCTGCAGGACATCAAGATGAAGGGCGCCTGGACTGGCCCGGCCTCGCTGCACTTGGCGCCGCACGCGCTGGCGCCGGTGGCCGACCTGCCGGTGCTCGAGATCGTCGAGGCACGCCACCTGATGGCCGACCTCACGCTCGGCCTCGGCGAAGTCGTCTACGATTACCTCGCGAAGTAAGACCTCGCCTCACCTGAACGCATCCACCAACACGGGAAATCGATCATGAGCAATCTGACTGGCAAGACCGCTGTCGTCACCGGCGCCGCGAGCGGCATCGGCAAGGAAATCGCGCTGGAACTGGCCAAGGCGGGTGCCGCCGTGGCGATCGCCGACCTGAACCAGGACGGCGCGAACGCCGTGGCCGAGCAGATCAAGGCGGCCGGCGGCAAGGCGATCGGCGTGGCGATGGACGTCACCAACGAGGACGCCGTCAATGCCGGCATCGACAAGGTCGCCGCCGAGTTCGGCTCGGTCGACATCCTGGTCTCGAACGCGGGCATCCAGATCGTCAATCCGATCGAGAACTACTCGTTCTCGGACTGGAAGAAGATGCAGGCGATCCACGTCGACGGCGCCTTCCTGACCACCAAGGCCGCGCTCAAGCACATGTACAAGGACGATCGCGGCGGCGTGGTGATCTACATGGGTTCGGTGCACTCGCACGAGGCCTCGCCGCTGAAGTCGGCCTACGTGACGGCCAAGCACGGCCTGCTGGGTTTGGCGCGCGTGCTGGCCAAGGAAGGCGCGAAGCACAACGTGCGCTCGCATGTGGTGTGCCCGGGCTTCGTGCGCACGCCGCTGGTCGACAAGCAGATCCCCGAGCAGGCCAAGGAGCTCGGCATCAGCGAGGAGGAAGTGATCAAGCACGTGATGCTGGGCAACACCGTCGACGGCGTGTTCACCACGGTGGAAGACGTCGCCAAGACGGTGCTGTTCCTGTCGGCCTTCCCGAGCGCCGCGCTCACGGGCCAGTCCTTCATCGTCAGCCACGGCTGGTTCATGCAATGAAGCCGCACGCCCGTACCGAGAAACAGGCGAGCGACCCCGACCTGCAAGCCGAGGCCGGCGCGCCGGCCGCGCGCGGGCTGCCGTACGAAACGATCGCGCTCGTGCTGCAAGGTGGCGGCGCGCTCGGCTCGTATCAGGCGGGCGTGTTCGAAGGGCTGCACGAGGCCGGCGTTCCGCTGAACTGGATCGCCGGCATCTCGATCGGCGCGCTGAACACCGCGCTGATCGCCGGCAATGCGCCCGAGCATCGCGTCGAGCGGCTGCGCGAATTCTGGAACACGATCTGCCAGCCCGCGTTCTTCCCGGCGCTGCCGACCGCGATCGAGTTCGCGCTGTTCAACAGCATCGAATCGGTGCGCCAGGCCTTCACCGCCTCGCAGGCGGCCAGCGCGATCCTGCAGGGGCAGCGCGGCTTCTTCGTGCCGCGCTTCCCGCCGCCGCTGCCCGGCGTGCGCGAGGAAACCGAGCGTGTCAGCTATTACGACACCTCGCCGCTGCGCAAGACGCTGCTCGAGTTCTGCGATTTCGATCGCATCAACTCGGGCGAGATCCGCGTGTCCGTCGGCGCGGTGAACGTCGCCACCGGCAACTTCACCTACTTCGACAACACCAAGATCACGCTGCGCCCCGAGCACTTCATGGCCTCGGGCGCGCTGCCGCCCGCCTTCCCGCCCGTCGAGATCGACGGCCAGTTCTACTGGGATGGCGGCGTGGTGTCGAACACGCCGCTGATGGAAGTGCTGCGCGCCTCGCCGCGCCGCGACACGCTCGCGTTCCAGGTCGATCTCTGGAATGCGCGCGGGCCGCTGCCGGCCACGCTGGCCGATGTCTCGGAGCGAACCAAGGACGTGCAGTATTCGAGCCGGACGCGTTTCGTGACCGACACGCTGCAGCGCGAGCAGCGCTTCCGCAACGTGCTGCGCCGCGTGCTGGAGCTGGTGCCCGAGGACGTCCGCAACAACGATCCCTGGTGCCAGCAGGCCGGCGTGCTGTCGACCGGCAAGCGCTACAACGTCCAGCACCTGATCTACCAGCAGAAGTCCTACGAGCACGACTACAAGGACTACCAGTTCGGCCTCTCGACGATGCGAGACCACTGGTCGGCCGGGCTCGCCGACATCCGCAACACGCTGGCGGTCAAGGACGCGCTCGCGCTGCCGACCAACGACTCCGGCTTCGTCACGCACGACATCCACCGGCCGCGGTGATGCCGTCCTCGCGCGGCCGGTGCCGTTCCGGCCGGTCGCGCGATGTCTTTCCTCCCTCCCGATCCCCGCTCCCTCATGCCGATCCTGATCGTCCTGTTCGTGCTCGCCGCGCTCGTCTGGGGCGCGATTGCCGCGTTCCATGCCCTTGCCGCGCAGTTCGGCACGGGCGTCGCGATCGCCGCCGCCGTGGTGGCGGCCGCGTTACTAGCGTTCGCCGTCTCGGCGTGGCTGCGCAGCCGACGCGAGATCGCGCCGAATACCAGGGAAGGCGGCTGGACGCATGTGATGCGGCAGGGAACGGCTTCGCTGCAACTGTCGTCGACGCAGGGGCTGCTGTGGATGTCGCTGGATGGCGTGGAAGGGCGTTATACGCTGACCGATATCATCGATTGCCAGGCGCGGCAGGCCGGCGGGCAATGGTGCCTGGTCGTGACGGTGCGCGACGCGCGGCAACCCGAATGGCAATTGCCGATGGCCAGCCAGCGCGAGGCGCGGCGCTGGGCGCGCGTGGTGACGCTGGCGCGGGCGGGAAGCTTGTGAGCTTGGGCGGCGCGCCGCAAGCTCAAGCCGAGCGCCCATAGAGATCGCCCAGCCATTGTCGGCAGATCGCCTGCACCTCGCGCGGCACCAGCAGACGATCGACGGGAATGCGCGCCGCCGCGCGAAGCTCGTCGGTCACTTCGCCAAACAAAGCCTCGATTCCCTCGACGATCTCGGCTCGTTCGCGTGCTGAAACATGGTGGGCGACGTCGTCTCGCCAAAGCACCGCGAGCCGGCTTGCACGATCGGCAAACAGCACGATGGCATCGTGAATGTAAAGGATGTCCTGGGCGAGCTTGCGCTGCCGCCGCCGCTCGTCGCGGATCAGGATTTTCTGCGCGATGAAGCTCACGGGATTCGGAATGCGCAAGCCATGGAGCGGAACCGGGAGCCCGGCCGTGCCGGCCGCGATGGATACCCGCCACGGCAAGGCCATCAGCAGGCTGAAACGGCGCAACTTCTGCGCGCTGATGCCGGAAGCATCGAGGGTGACGCTGGGCGCACCCTGGCGGGTGCGGCCGCTCCCCGACAGGGTGGTGAGGAATTCGGCGTAGAAGCCGTGCCGCTCGTCGCCCAGGGTGTATTTCGCGACCGGCGGCCGATACTCGCCGCATAGCTGTTCTCGAAATCCCGCCGCGAGCAGCGCGTCTTTCATGCTGCCCTGGAACCGGGTGTGTTCGTCGAAGGCGATATCGGCGTCGAGCGTCGCGATCGGCCTGAACCGAGGGTCGGCCGTCGCGAGCGGATGCAGGCGATAAAGCCGATGCGCCCATCCGCCGACATAGACGATCTGGTCGCGCCAGGGTGCAAGCGCCGCGGCCAGCCGGGCAAAGGGTTCGAGGTCGTTCACGAGGTATCTCCGACGAGGTCGCGAAGTACCGTATTCTCGATGTGAAGCGACTGCTCCGTCCCGCGCGAAGGATGCGACACAGTGTCGAGCCAGACCTGGATCACATCGGCGACGACCAGGCCCTGCCGGCGCACGCTGCCTCGCAACAGCGAATTGGGCGCCGAGGCCTGCTTGAGTATCACGAGGCGCTCGGCATCCGCCGATGCAGGCGCCAGCCCGGGCCAGTTTGCCGCCTGCTCGAGATCACGCACGTAAAGATAGGGCGGAACGCCGTGGACATGCCCGACGCCGAGCGCGTCGGCGGCCCCGAACAAGCCTACGCAGCCCTCGTGCTCGCCCAGCCAGCCGGCGATGCGCGCACGCGGATCGCCCGGCATCACGAAACGCATGCGGGCCTCGGGCGTGGTGGATCGGTAATAGGATTTCCAGCGCTCGGCCAGCTCGCGGCGCCTGACGACGCGCAGCTCGCCGCTCTCGTCGAGGAAACCCTGCTCGTGCATCGCGGCGACGAAGCGCGATGCCGTCATCACCGAGACGTCGGCCGCTTTCGCCAGCTCGCTGATCGTGCGATAGCCGGCTCGCGGCGCCGTCAGCATCGCGGCGGGCACCTGGGGGGCGAACAGCACCTTGAGCAGCCACTGGTTCAAGTCGGAAAACAGGTTGGCGCCCCCGCGAATTCGCGCGCTGGCCAGCCGCCGCGGCGTCGATATGGGCTGGTCCGTCGACATCGGCTCCAGGCCCGCGCCGCGAAAATACCGCGTGCCGCCCGGCGAGGCGACGCCAACCGCCACGTCGGCCGCGTAATTCGCGCAGAACTCGCCGATCCGGCGCAGCAGGGCACCCTGCAGTTCGCGCACCCAGATCAGCGCGAGCGGACGCGCGCGGCCATGCTCGCGCGCATAGGCCTGGGCCTGCAGGATCGCTTGCGCGAGCAAGGCGATGACGCGATCCGCGCGGCTTTCGGAGGCAGCCTTGACGTCAGCGACATACGACACCTTGCCCTTCCTGAGCAGCAGGTCGGGCTGGTAGCGCAAAGCCTGCGCGGGTGCCGCCACGACCTCCCAGCCCGCCGCGCGAAACAGCGCGGCGAAGGCGTGATCGGTGGATTGCTCGGATTCGATAATCATCATGCCCCCTTTTTAACACGGCCATGTTATTTACCATGGCCGTGTTAGTTAACGTGGCCATGGTAAATCAGGGAATCCCGTCAGGACAAATTCGGTGCCCATGCGTTTGCGACCGGGCAAGATTCGCTGCATCGGCCAGGCTCGAAAGCGACATGGCCGGCACCAAGGTGCCGGCCATGCGTGACGCCGTTCGCCGACTGAATGCCGGCGGCACGAATATCGAGGCTTACTGCGCGCCGAGCTTCTTGATCAGCACATCGAGCTCGGCCAGTTCGGCTTCGTTCAGGTCCGTCAGCGGGGCGCGCACCGGGCCCGCGTCGTGGCCGACCAGCTTGGCGCCGGCCTTCACG
>NZ_VWWK01000243.1:0-8415 GCF_011753035.1 Burkholderia sp. Ax-1720
CGCCACCGACGGCGGCCGCGCCTCGCCGCCCGGGCCGTGGCGCTGAGCGCCGGCCTGGGCCGCCTGGGCCGCGCCAGGCGGCCGATATCGACGGGAAATCAGGAAATCGAAGAGCCGGGCGGCATCGAATGCGCCGCCGCGTTCACAGTCTTACGCGCGCCGGCCTGATCGGGCGCGTCGCTCGCCGGCGTGCCACCGGGCCGCTGCCTTACTCGGGCGTATCGAGCCGCACGCAGCGATACCCGTAGCCGTAGATCGGAATCACCTTCCAGCCGTTCGAGCCGTCCAGGTGCAGCTTCTTGCGCAGCCGGCTGACGTGGGTGTCGACGGTGCGCGTATCGACATCGGCATGCACGCCCCACACGCGATTGAGCAGATGATCGCGCGACAGCAACTGGCCCGGGCTCTGGAACATGTAGACCGCCAGGTCGAACTCCTTCTGCGTCAGGTCGACCGGCGCGCCGTTGACGGCGATCCGCACCCGCTGGATGTCGATCTCGTAGGCGCCCAGCGTCAGCGGCGCCTTGCCGCCAACCCCGTAGCGTCGCGCCACGGCCGCGATCCGCGCCAGCATCTCGGCGGCCCGCGCGGGCTTGACGAGGTAGTCGTCGGCGCCGGCGCGCAGCGCGGTCAGCACCGTCTGCTCGTCGTCGCGCGCGGTCAGCACGATCACCGGCACGTTCCAGCCGAGCGTGTCGCGCACCGCCTTGATCATTTCCTCGCCCGTCGCGTCGGGCAGCATCCAGTCGATCACGAACAACTGGAACCGTTCCTTGCTCAGCGCCGCGGTGAACTCGGCGCCCGTCTCGAAGCCCAGCACGCGATGCCCGCCATGTTCGAGCCACAACATGATCAGGTCGCGTTGGTCGGCATCGTCTTCCAGCACGGCGGTCAGCATTGCGGGTACTCCATCCAGAAAATGGCCCATCTTACTCACCCCTCGCGCGATTGGGAAATCGGCTTCTCGCATCGAAGCCCGCGCCGGGCCTGCCAAGCCGCGCCGCCGCGAAGCCCGGGAAGCGGCGCCCGAACCGCTCGCGCTGCACTGCCGCATGCGTCGCGCGGCACCGAAATCGCGGACAATAGCGCCGGTGCGCCCGGCCCCTTGCCGACAAGGCGCGCCCTCCCCGTCGATCGACCATGAAACTCAAGGCGAAGATATTCCTGCTCGCGATCGTGCCATTCCTGGTCGCGATCGCCGGCATCGGCTTCGGCGTGCGCCAGCAGGCCACCTCGCTGGCGCGCGCCCAGCACGAGACCATCGAATCCGCCTACCTGGGCAGCAAGGAGGTCGAGCTGCGCCACTACGTCGAACTGGCCACCAGCGCGATCGGCCCGCTCTACGCGGCCTCGCGCGACGGCGCGGCCGGCGACGAGGCGCGGCGCGCCCAGGCCCTCGAGATCCTGCGCAAGATGGAGTTCGGCCCAGACGGCTATTTCTTCGTCTACGACCTGCAGGGCAATTCGCTGATGCACCCGCGCGAACCCGAGCGCGTCGGCCGCAACTTCTGGTCGATGCGCGACGCGCAGGGCGCGGCCACCATCCAGGAACTGATCAAGGCCGCCACCACCGGCAACGGCTACGTGCGCTACCAGTGGCAGCGGCCCTCCACCGGCCGCGTCGAGGCCAAGCTCGGCTACGTGGTCACGCTCGAGCACTGGGGCTGGATGCTCGGCACCGGCATCTATCTCGACGACGTCGACCGCGCGCTGGCGAGCACCGACGCGCGCGCCTCGGCCGAGATCGACGGCACCATGAAGGGGCTGGCCGCGATCGCGCTGGGCGGCGCGGCGGTGATCGCGCTGTGCGCGCTGGTGCTCAACGTCAGCGAATCGCGGGTGGCCGACGCCAAGCTCAAGGCGCTCGCGCAGCGCGTGGTGGAATCGCAGGAGGACGAGCGCGCGCGGCTCTCGCGCGAGCTGCACGACGGCATCAGCCAGATGATGGTGTCGGTCAAGCTGATGCTCGAATCGGTGCACGAGCGGCTGGCGCAAGGCCCGGCGCGCGACGCCGCGGCCGAGGGCGCGCTGGCCAAGAGCGCGGCCCGGCTCGGCGACGTGCTGCGCGAGGTGCGCCGCATCTCGCACGCGCTGCGCCCGGCCATGCTCGACGACCTGGGCCTGGCCGCCGCGCTCGACCAGCTGATCCGCGAGCTGCGCAGCGAGACCGGCTTCGAGGTCGGCTACACGCAGATCGCTCACTCGGGCGCGCCGCCGCTGCCGGCCGCGGTCAACACCGCGCTGTTCCGGATCGCCCAGGAAGCGCTGACCAACCTGATCCGCCACGCGCAGGCCACGCGCGGCTCGCTCTCGCTCGAAGTGAGCTCGCATGCCGTCTCGCTGAGCGTGGCCGACAACGGCCGCGGCTTCGACGTCGAGCGCACCCAGGCCGACCCGCACGGCGGCGTGGGGCTGCGCAACATGCGCGAGCGCATCGACGCGCTCGGCGGCACCCTGACGATCCGCTCGCAGCTCGGCCACACCGTGATCGCCGCGCGCGTGCCGCTGCCCGCGCAGCGCCACACCGGAAACTGACCCACCATGACCGCTCCCGATTCCCCCTCGCCCGCCGCCCGGCTGCTGCTGGTCGACGATCACCCGCTGGTCCGCGACGGCCTCAAGATGCGCCTGGAGGCCGTGCCCGGCTTCGTGGTGGTCGGCGAGGCCGGCAAGGCCGAGGACGCGCTGGCGCTGGCCGAGTACCTCGAGCCCGATCTCGCGCTGATGGACGTCACCATGCAGGGCATGAACGGCATCGCGCTGGCCGGCATCTTCCACGAGCGGTTCCCGGCGATCCGGGTGGTGATGCTGTCGATGCACGACAACGTCGAGTACGTGACGCAGGCGGTACGCGCCGGCGCGAGCGGCTACCTGCTCAAGGATTCGCCGGCCAGCGACATCGTGCGCGGCATCGGCGCGGTGTTGGCCGGGCAGACCTTCTTCAGCGAGGGGCTGGCCGCGCGCATGATCCAGGCCAGCGCGGGCGCCGGGCCGGTCGAGCGCCTCACGCCGCGCGAGCTCGACATCCTCGACGCGCTGGCCGAGGGCCTGTCGAGCAAGCAGATCGCCCTGCAGAACGGCTTGTCGGTGCGCACGGTCGAGACGCACCGGCTCAATCTCAAGCGCAAGCTCGGCATCGAGGGGCAGGCCGAGCTGATCAAGTTCGCGGTCGAACATCGGCGGCGCTGAGCGCGCCGAGGGCTGAGGGCGGCGCCGCGCTCGCCCGGCACCGCCCTCATGCGGCCGCTCGCGCGGCCTTCAGCGCGCCAGTCGCGCGATCGCCGCGGCGTGTTGCGGGAATTCGCGCGCCAGCGCCTGGGCGTCGCCCAGTTCGAATTCGCTGAACTCGAAACCCGGCGCCACCGTGCAGCCCACGAAGGCGAGCCCGCCCGGCTCCGCGCAGACCGCGCCGAACCAGCGCCCGGCCGGCACCACGGCCTGGCTCACGGTGCCGGGATGGGTGAGCGGATTGCCGAGCCGATGAACCAGGTGGCCCTGCCGCTCGTCGAGCACATGCACCTCGAGCGGCTCGCCGGCATAGAAATGCCAGACCTCGTCGGAGCGGATCCGATGCCAGGTCGAGTACGCGCCGTCACAGAGCAGGTAGTAGATCGCGGTCGAGGCGCTGCGCGCCGCGCCGTCGCTCGAACGCGCCACCTCGAGCGGCGCGCGATAGGTTTCGCGGAAATAGCCGCCCTCGGGATGCGGCTGGAGGGCGAAGCGTTCGATCAGCTCGGCGGCGGCTCGGGAAGTGGCTTGCGTCATCGGATCGGCACCTGGGAGAAAGGATGTGCCCGCAAGCGTAGCGCAACGCGGCCGATCCGTGCACGAGCGCCCACGGGGGGCGAGGCGCAGCAATGCGCATTCCCGGACCTCGGGTCGCAACGCTATCGAAATGGGAGGAAGCGAGAGGCGTCTCGCCACGGTTTTGGCACGACCGGCGCAACGATGCAGAACATCGTTGCGGATACAAGCATGAGGAAGGAGACAGGCGCGGCCGCCCCGCCGTAACCGGCGAAGGCGGCCGCGCGAACGCGTGCCGCTCAGTTGACGCGCGCGTTGTGCTTCTGCAGGAAGCTGATCAGGCCGTCGATCCCGCCCGCGGCCAGTTGCGACTTGAACTGCCCCTGGTAGACCTGGATCAGCCAGGCCCCGGACATGTCGATGTCGTAGATCTTCCAGTCGTTGCCTTCCTTGCCGAGCCGGTAGCCGACGTTCTGCGTATCGCCCGGCGTGCTCACGGTGGACTGGACCAGCGCGTCGGTGGCGTTGCCGCCGCCGGCCTTGAAGGTGAACTTCGCGTCCTGGCTGCCGAGCTGGGCCAGCGAAGCCGCGTAGGTGCGCGTCATCAGGAGCCGAAATTGCTTGTAGAGCTCCTGCTGCTGCGCCGGGCTCGCCTGGCTCCAGGCGCTGCCGACGGCGATCCGGGTGGTGCGCTCGAAGTTCGCCACCGGCAGGAAACGCGTCTCGACGACCTGCGTGATCTTGGCCATGTCGCCGCCGCGCGCGGCGGGATCGGCCTTCATGGCGTTGACGGTCCCCTCGACCGCGGAGCGGACCACGTCGACAGGCGCGCTCTGCGCGAAAGCCGTGACGGAGACGGCCGCCGCCGCGACGAATGCAATCAGATGACGTTTCATGCGTTCTCTTGCTCTCGAAAAAAAGAAGCCGGCGCCAATGGCTCCGGATCGAAACAGTATAGCGGCCGATCCCGCGCGCGGCGCCCCCGGGGGCCGCGCCGGAAAGCTTCGTTACGCCACGCTTACGTTTGTCACCGCCCGATGACATCCTGTTCCGGCCGGGCGCGATCTGGTCCGGCACCGTTTCTACCACGCCGGCCGTCGAAAACGGGGCGCGGACCTAGCCGCCTCCGAAACCGCCGCGCCGGTATACTTGGTCACTTTTGCCCGAGGCCCGCCCCCGCCAGCCCGCCCAATGCTGACAACCCTACTCGTCCGACTCGTTGCCTGGTCGGTACGGCGCCCGATCCTGGTCGTCGTGCTGTCGCTCCTGATCGCCGCCTTCGCCGGCGTCTATACCGTCCAGCATTTCAAGATCAATACCGATGTCAGCAAGCTGATCGACAACGAACCGCAATGGGCGGCGCTCGGCCAGGCCGTCGACGACGCCTTCCCGCAGCGCAGCCAGACGCTGTTGGCCGTGGTCGAGGCGCCCGCGCCGGAATTCGCCTCGGCCGCCGCCGACGCGCTGGCCGCCGCGCTCGACAAGGACACCCAGGCCGGCCGCATCGGCCAGGTCTCGCTGCCGGCCGGCGGCCCGCTGTTCGAGCGCGACGCGCTGCTGTTCCTGTCGCCCGCCGAGGTCGCCAAGACCACCTCCAAGCTCGCCGACGCGCGCCCGCTGGTCAACACGCTGGCCAAGGATCCGAGCGTCACCGGCCTGGCCACCACGCTGTCCACCACGCTCGGCCAGCCGCTCCTGACCGGCCAGGTCACCCTGCCCGGCATGAAGACCCTGCTCGGCCGCGCCGCCGCCTCGGTGGACGACGTGCTGGCCGGCCGGCCGGCCGCCTTCTCGTGGCGCGCGCTGGTCGACAGCGATGCCGCCAGGCAGCCCGCCTTCGCGTTCGTGACGGTCGAGCCGATGGTCAACTACGGCGCGCTGAAGGCCGGCGAGCAGACCGAGCGCACGATCCGCGAGACGGCCGCCTCGCTGCAGCTCGACAAGCGCTTCGGCGCGGTGGTCCGGCTCACCGGCGAGCAGCCGCTGGCCGACGAGGAATTCGCCTCGGTGCAGGACGGCGCGGCGCTCAACGGCATCGGCACGCTGATCGTGGTGCTGATCATCCTGTGGCTGGCGCTGCGCTCCAAGCGCATGATCGGCGCGGTGCTGATCACGCTGGTGGTGGGCCTGGTGGTGACGGCCGCGCTGGGCCTGGCGATGGTCGGCTCGCTGAACATGATCTCGGTGGCCTTCATGGTGCTGTTCGTCGGGCTCGGCGTCGATTTCGCGATCCAGTACGGCGTGAAGTACCGCGAGGAACGGCATCGCGACCCGAACCTCGAGCACGCGCTGCTGGGCGCCGCGCATTCGATGGGCGTGCCGCTCTCGCTGGCCACCGCCGCGGTGGCCGCCAGCTTCTTCTCGTTCCTGCCGACCGCCTATCGCGGCGTCTCGGAGCTGGGCCTGATCGCCGGCGTCGGCATGTTCGTCGCGCTGTTCACCACCATGACGCTGCTGCCGGCCCTGCTCAAGCTGATGCACCCGCCCGGCGAGGCGAAGGCGCCGGGCTTCCCGCGCCTCGCGCCGGTCGACGACTACCTCGACCGCCACCGCAAGCCGATCCTGATCGGTACCCTGGTGGTGGTGATCGGCGCCCTGCCGCTGCTCACGCGCCTGCACTTCGACTTCAACCCGCTGCACCTGAAGGATCCGCACAGCGAGTCGATGGCCACCCTGATCGCGCTGAAGGATTCGCCGGAAGCCTCGGTCAACGACGTGCACATGCTGGCGCCCACGCTGGCCGCGGCCGACGCCGCCGCGGCGCGCCTGGCCAAGCTGCCCGAGGTGGGCCGCACCACCACGCTGTCGTCCTTCCTGCCCGCCGAGCAGCCCGAGAAGCTCGCCATCATCAAGACCGCCGCCGATTCCCTGCTGCCGGCGCTGACCCAGCAGCCCGCGCCGCCCGCCAGCGACGCGCAGCGCGTGGCCGTGCTCAAGCGCGCCTCGGCCCTGCTCGGCTACGCGGTGGAGGATCATCCCGGCCCGG
Organism: Burkholderia sp. Ax-1720; assembly: GCF_011753035.1. Lineage (NCBI taxonomy): Bacteria > Pseudomonadati > Pseudomonadota > Betaproteobacteria > Burkholderiales > Burkholderiaceae > Burkholderia > Burkholderia sp. Ax-1720. Next base: position 6,731 of record NZ_VWWK01000243.1, read on the forward strand.
GCGCGGCCGAGGCCAAGCACCTGTCGGAATCGCTCGCCAAGCTGGCGGCCGCCGATCCGGCCGCGCGCGATCGCGCCGAGCTCGCCTTCTCCAGCACGCTGAAGATCGCGCTCGGCCAACTCGCCTCGCTGCTGCAGCCCTACGAGATCACGCGCGCCAACCTGCCGCCGCAGATGGTCAACGACTGGGTCGCTTCCGACGGCCGCGCGCTGGTGCAGATCTCGCCGAAGGTGCCGCCCGGCGTCGATCCCGGCGACGACGTGATGCTGCGCCACTTCGCGCAGGCCGTGAAGCAGGCCGAGCCGGCCACCATCGGCGGCCCGATCTCGATCCTGCATTCGGCCGACACCATCATCAAGGCCTTCCTGCAGGCCGCGGGCCTGTCGATCCTGTCGATCACGGTCCTGCTGTGGATCACGCTGCGCCGCTTCGGCGACGTGCTGCGCACGCTGGTGCCGCTGCTGGTGTCGGGCGTGGTCACGCTGGAGCTGTGCGTGCTGCTGGGCATGTCGCTGAACTTCGCCAACATCATCGCGCTGCCGCTGATGCTGGGCGTCGGCGTGGCCTTCAAGGTGTACTTCGTGATGGCATGGCGCGCGGGCCAGACCGGCCTGCTGCATTCGAGCCTCACCCACGCGGTGCTGTTCAGCGCCGCGACCACGGCCACCGCCTTCGGCAGCCTGTGGTTATCGCATCATCCGGGGACGGCGAGCATGGGCAAGCTGCTCGCGCTCGCGCTGTCCTGTACGCTGATCGGCGCCGTGGTGTTCCAGCCCGTGCTGATGGGCAAACCGCGCGTGCCACGCGCCCCCCAATCCCCCGAAATCGATGAATAAACTCCGAATCACTGCCGCGGCCACGCTGGCCGGCGCGCTGCTGAGCGGCTGCGCGACCGGCCCCAACCGGACCCCGGGCGACCCGCTCGAGCCGATGAACCGCGCCATCTTCACCTTCAACGACACGGTCGACACGCATATCGCCGTGCCGATCGCGCGCGGCTACCAGAAGATCACGCCGAGCCCGCTGCGTACCGCGATCAGCAGCTTCTTCTCGAACCTCGGCGATCTCGGCAATGCCGCGAACAACCTGCTGCAATTGCGCGTGACCGACGCCACCGAGGACGTGATGCGGGTGGTGATCAATTCGGTGTTCGGCGTGGCGGGCCTGTTCGACGTGGCCACGGTGGCCGGCCTGCCCAAGCATCACCAGGACTTCGGCCTGACGATGGCGCGCTGGGGCGTGCCCTCGGGCCCCTACCTGGTGCTGCCGGTGTTCGGACCCAGCTCGTTCCGCGACGGCGTGGGCCGCGCGGTGGACGTGCGCTTCAACCTGCTCAACTACATCGAGCCGGCAGTGCGCAACCCGATGTACATTGCGCAGTTCATCAGCGCGCGCGCCGACCTGCTCGGCGCCTCGGACCTGCTGCAGCAGGCCGCGCTCGACAAGTATTCGTTCGTGCGCGACGCCTATACGCAGCAGCGCCGCTCGGCCACCTATCACGGCGGCGCGGGCGCGGCCTCGCAGGGCACGCTGCCGAGCGGGCTGCCGAACTATGATGATCCGGGTTCGGGCGGCGGCGCGAGCGGCGAGCCCTCGGGCCTGCCGAACTACGAGGATCCGGGCGCGAACACGGCGGCGCCGGCCGCCGGCGCATCGGGCGCGGCGGCGGGTGCCGCGGCGGCCTC
>NZ_VWWK01000244.1:0-8412 GCF_011753035.1 Burkholderia sp. Ax-1720
CGCGCTGCTGCACGCGTTCGGCGCGGCGCGGCTCGACGGGCGCGACGCGGTGGAGGCGCGCGACATCCGCGCCGACGAGGGCATGCCGAGGCGACGGCCGATCGGCTTCTGAGCCCGAAGGCCGCGTTCGGCATCGACGAGGCGGCGGGCGCGAAGGGCGAGGTTCGGCCGACGGCTTCCGTTCCGCTTCGCCGTGCTGTTGCGCGACCTTCTGTCGCACAACGCCGGGCCTCGTGCGCGCGCCGGCGTCGCGAGCCTGTCGCATCGTCATCGCATGATGGCCGGCAAGGCGCGCGCAGGCGCTGCGCGCCTTGCCGCCCGCCCCGGCTTCGGCGATTCCTTATCTCCGGGATTCGGCAGCGCAGATCCGTGGCGGCGGCGTTATGCTTCGCCGGTGCCGCCGTCAGAGCGGCCATTCCCCATGAAGAGAAGCTGGAGCACGTCCCCATGAAAACGTCCCGTCGCAGTTTCCTGATCACCAGTGTCGGCGCGGTATCGGCGCTCGCGCTGTCCTCGCGCGAGGCCTTCGCCGCGCCGATGCTGGCCGAGACCGATCCCACCGCGGCCGCGCTCGGCTACAAGGCCGATGCCACCAAGGTCGACAAGAGCAAGTTCCCGAAATACGCGGCCGGGCAGGATTGCGCGGCCTGCTCGATGTACCAGGGCAAGAAGGGGTCGACTTCCGCCGCCTGCGTCGCCTTCCCCGGCAAGGACGTGGCCGCCAAGGGCTGGTGCAGCGCCTTCAGCAAGATGGCCTGAGCGCCGGGCGCCGCGCGCGCCCCTGGCCTCGAAGCAGAAACCCGGCAGGCAGCCCGCCCGCCGGGTTTTTTTGTGCCGCTTGTAATCGGCTTCGTCGCTCCCCTACACTCGCTGCACCACAACCGCGCCACGCCCATGCGGCGCATGGCGCATACCCCAGGCGGGAGAGGGAGACGCATGAGCTCGGCAAGCGAAAGGCAGCAGGCGACCCAACCGGCCGTGAATGGCCCCGGCCCCGGACGCAGCGCGGTGATCGCCGCCGTGATCGGCAATGCGCTCGAGTGGTACGACTTCACGGTGTTCAGCTTCATGGTGGTGGTGATCGCCGAGCTGTTCTTCCCGAGTTCCAGCGAATACGGCTCGCTGCTGCTGACCACCGCCACCTTCGGCGTGGCCTTCTTCATGCGGCCGATCGGCGGCATCGTGCTCGGCCTCTACGCCGATCGCGCGGGGCGCAAGGCCGCGCTGTCGCTGGTGATCCTGCTGATGACGGTCGGCATCTTCGTGATCGCGGCCGCGCCCACCTACGCGGCGATCGGCATCGGCGCGCCGCTCTTGATCGTGTTCGGCCGGCTGCTGCAGGGCTTCTCGGCCGGCGGCGAATTCGGCAGCGCCACCGCGATGCTGATCGAGGCGGCGCCGCGCGGCCGGCGCGGCTTCTACGGCAGCTGGCAGATGTCGAGCCAGTCGGCCGCGCTGCTGGTGGGCGCGCTGGTCGGCACCCTGGTCACGCACGGCCTGTCGAGCGAGGCGCTGCATGCCTGGGGCTGGCGCGTGCCGTTCCTGCTGGGCCTGCTGATCGGCCCGATCGGCTATTACCTGCGCCGCCACCTGGCCGACTCGGAGGTGTTCCTGGCCAGCAAGGCCAGCGCGCGCCGCGTCACGCTCGGCGAGGTGTTCGCGCAGCACGGCCGCGAGGTGCTCTGCGGGCTGGGCTCGGTGATCGCGCTGACCGTCACGATCTACGTGCTGATCAGCTACCTGCCGACCTTCGCGGTCAAGCAGCTCAAGCTGCCCTATGCCGAATCGTTCTACGCGGTGATCGTCGGCGGCCTGCTGCTGACGGTGCTCACGCCGCTGGCCGGCGCCTGGTCGGACCGGATCGGGCGCAAGACGCTTTCGCTGTGGTCGCTGGTCGCCACCCTGGTGCTGATCTACCCGCTGTTCCTCTGGCTCGACGCCGCGCCCAGCGTGGGCCGGCTGGTGCTGGTGCAGGGGCTGCTGGCGATCACCCTGTCGGGCTACTACGGGCCGTTCGGCGCGATGATCGCCGAGCTGTTCCCGGCCCAGGTCCGCTCCACCGGGCTGTCGCTTGCTTACAACGTCGCGGTGATGCTGTTCGGCGGATTCGGGCAGTTCATCGTCACCTGGCTGATCAAGGCGACAGGTACGCCGCTTGCGCCGACCTATTACGTGATGGCCGGGCTCGCGCTGTCGGTGATCGCGGTGGCCTGCATGCCGCGCCGCGCGCCGGGCTCGGGGGACTGAGGCGCGACCTTCGCGGCGGCCGGCGCGGCCGGGGCCGGGCGCCGGCGGATTCGCGGCAAGCCCGCGCCGGGACCGCCCCGGGCCCATGCTGGGCCGGCCCGGCCGGCGATCGGGCGCGATCGCGGCGCGTGCCGCCGCCCCCCGCCGTGCCGGTTCGACCCGCGTCGCGGGCGCGGCGCATTCGTCACCGTTTGTTTAGCGATCCGGCGAAACAGGGCCGAACCGGGCCGAACAGCGCCGCTTCCGGTGCTTCATCGCGCCGCGCCCGCCGCGGCGGGCCGCCAAGCACGCCGGAAATCGCCGCGCAAGCCTGGGCCGGCGCTTGATCCGGCCGGCTTGTTCCGGGCGTGAAAGCTCAAGTAAGATCGGCCGCACGCCGGCGCCAGCCGGCACGAGACCTGGAGATATCACAATGAAATCAGATCGTCTGTTGCGCGCCGCGATGGCGGGCGTCGCAGCGGCAGCGCTGGGCATCACGAGTGCCGCGCACGCGCAGATCCCGAACAAGACGCTTGTCTACTGCTCGGAAGGCAGCCCGGCCGGCTTCGATTCGGCCCAATACACGACGGGTGTCGATTTCTCGGCAGCGACCTTCACCATCTACAACCGCCTGGTCGAGTTCGTGCGCGGCGGCACCAAGGTCGAACCGGGCCTCGCGGAATCGTGGGACATCTCGCCGGACGGCAAGACCTACACCTTCCACCTGCGCCATGGCGTGAAGTTCCAGACCACCGATTTCTTCAAGCCGACGCGCGAATTCAACGCCGACGACGTGCTGTTCACCTTCGAGCGCATGCTCGACACCAACCAGCCGTTCCGCAAGGCCTACCCGGTGAGCTTCCCGTACTTCACCGACATGGGCCTGGACAAGCTGATCACCAAGGTCGAGAAGGTCGATCCGTACACGGTGCGCTTCACGCTGTCCGAGCCGAACGCGCCGTTCATCCAGAACATGGCGATGGAATTCGCCTCGATCCTGTCGGCCGAGTACGCCGACCAGCTGCTCAAGGCCGGCAAGGCGCCCGACATCAACCAGAAGCCGATCGGCACCGGTCCCTTCGTGTTCCGCAGCTATACCAAGGACGCCACGATCCGCTTCGACGGCAACCCGGATTACTGGCGCAAGGGTGACGTGAAGGTCTCGAAGCTGATCTTCTCGATCACGCCGGACGCCGGCGTGCGCGTGCAGAAGATCAAGCGCAACGAGTGCCAGGTGATGAGCTATCCGCGCCCGGCCGACATCGCCACCCTGAAGGCCGACGCGAACCTCGACACGCCCTCGCAGCCGGGCTTCAACCTCGGCTACCTGGCCTACAACGTGCAGCACAAGCCGCTCGACAACCTGGCGGTGCGCCAGGCGCTCGACATGGCGATCAACAAGAAGGCGATCATCGAGTCGGTCTACCAGGGCGCTGGCCAGGCCGCCGACGCGCCGATGCCGCCGACCCAGTGGTCGTTCGACAAGAGCCTGAAGATGCCGGCCTACGACACCGCCAAGGCCAAGGCGCTGCTGGCCAAGGCAGGCTTCCCGAACGGCTTCGAGATCACCCTGTGGGCGATGCCGGTGCAGCGCCCCTACAACCCGAACGCGAAGCTGATGGCCGAGATGATCCAGGCCGACTGGGCCAAGATCGGCGTGAAGGCGAAGATCGTCAGCTACGAATGGGGCGAGTACATCAAGCGTGCCCACTCGGGCGAGCAGGACGCCATGCTGATCGGCTGGACCGGCGACAACGGCGATCCGGACAACTGGCTCGGCACCCTGCTCGGCTGCACCGCGATGAGCGGCAACAACTTCTCGCGCTGGTGCGACAAGTCCTTCGAGGCGCTGATCCAGAAGGGTCGCGTGACCACCGGCCAGGAGGCGCGCACCAAGATCTACACGCAGGCGCAGCAGATCTTCGCGCAGCAGGTGCCGTATTCGCCGATCGCGAACTCGACGGTCTACCAGCCGACCACCAAGAACGTGGTCGACCAGCGCATCGAGCCGCTCGGCTACATCCGCTTCGACGGCGTCGGCGTGAAGTAAGCAGCGCCCGGCATCGCGACGTTGGACCGACTGCACGATAATTGACCCGGCGACGGGGGGCCTGCCCCCCGTCGCCGGTCGCATTTCATCCCCACGATTTTCCGAGACCCGCCATGTTGCGATTTGTGTTGCGCCGCATCGGCATGGTGATCCCGACCTTCATCGGCATCACCATCCTTGCGTTCGCGCTGATCCACCTGATACCGGGCGATCCCATCGAAGTGATGATGGGCGAGCGCGGTGTCGACCCGGCGATGCACGCCGAGGCGATGCACCGGCTCGGCCTCGACCAGTCCCTGCCGGCCCAGTATCTCCACTATCTCGGCCGGGCGCTGCATGGCGACCTGGGCCTGTCGATCATCACCAATACCAGCGTGATGGGCGAGTTCATGGCGCGCTTTCCCGCCACCGTCGAGCTGTCGATCTGCGCGCTGCTGTTCGCGCTGCTGGTGGGCCTGCCCGCCGGCGTGTTCGCCGCGCTGCGGCGCGGCACGGTGGTCGACCACGGCGTGATGGGCACCGCCCTGACCGGCTATTCGATGCCGATCTTCTGGTGGGGCCTGATCCTCATCATGGTGTTTTCCTCGACCCTGGGCTGGACGCCCGTGTCGGGACGCATCGCGGTCGAATACGACATCCCGCACGTGACCGGCTTCATGCTGATCGACGCGCTGCTCGCGCCCGACGAGGGCTCGTTCCGCTCGGCGGTGAGCCACCTGATCCTGCCCTCGATCGTGCTGGGCACCATCCCGCTGGCGGTGATCGCGCGCATGACGCGCTCCTCGATGCTCGAGGTGCTGCGCGAGGACTACATCCGCACCGCGCGCGCCAAGGGCCTGTCGCCGGCGCGCGTGGTGGTGGTGCATGCGCTGCGCAACGCGCTGATCCCGGTGGTCACCGTGATCGGGCTGCAGATCGGCACCCTGCTGGCCGGCGCGGTGCTCACCGAGACGCTGTTCTCGTGGCCGGGCGTGGGCAAGTGGCTGATCGACGCGATCAGCCGCCGCGACTACCCGGTGGTGCAGGGCGGCATCCTGCTGATCGCCACCCTGGTGATCATCGTCAATCTCGTCGTCGATCTGCTCTACGGCGTGCTCAACCCCCGCATCCGCCATACGAGGTGATTCGATGAGCGAACTCCCCGACGCGCTGCCGTCGGTCGCCGCCGGCGGCCGCCTGCTCGCGCTGCAAGAATTCTGGCATCACTTCGCCCGCAACCGCGGCGCGGTGGGCGCCGGCCTGATCGTGCTGCTGCTGGTGCTGGTGGCGATCTTCGCGCCGCTGATTGCGCCGCACAGCCCGATCGAGCAATACCGCGACTTCGTCAAGATCCCGCCCGCCTGGCTCGACGGCGGCAACTGGCGCTTCGTGCTCGGCACCGACGAGGCCGGCCGCGACATCCTCTCGCGCCTGATGTACGGCGCGCGCCTGTCGTTCTGGATCGGCCTGGTGTCGGTAGTGCTGGCGCTGATCCCCGGCGTGGTGCTGGGCCTGGTGGCGGCGTTCTTCCAGCGCTGGGCCGACACGCCCGTGATGCGCGTGATGGACGTGCTGCTAGCGCTGCCCTCGCTGCTGCTGGCGGTGGCGGTGGTGGCCATCATCGGCCCGGGCCTGACCAACACCATGTTCGCGATCGCGATCGTGGCGCTGCCCGGCTACGTGCGCCTCACGCGCGCCTCGGCGCTCGGCGAGCTGCAGAAGGAATACGTCACGGCCTCGCGCGTGGCCGGCGCCGGCACGCTGCGCCTGATGTTCTCGCAGGTGCTGCCGAACTGCACCGCGCCGCTGATCGTGCAGGCCACCCTGGGCTTCTCCTCGGCGATCCTCGACGCGGCCGCGCTCGGCTTCCTGGGGCTCGGCGTGCAGCCGCCCGCGGCCGAGTGGGGCGCGATGCTGGCCTCGGCGCGCGACTACATCGACAACGCCTGGTGGATCGTCACCATGCCGGGCCTGGCGATCCTGATCTCGGTGCTGGCCATCAACCTGCTCGGCGATGGCCTGCGCGACGCGCTCGACCCGAAACTGAAACGGATGGCCTGAACATGAACGATCTATTGACCATCCGCAATCTGGCCGTCAACTTCAACGGCCTGCCCGCGGTGGACCGCATCAACCTGTCGGTCGCGCCCGGCGAGGTGGTGGGCGTGGTGGGCGAATCGGGCTCGGGCAAGAGCGTGACCATGATGGCCCTGATGGGCCTGGTCGACGCGCCCGGCATCGTCACCGCCGACGAGGTCAGCTTCGACGGCATCGACCTGCTCAAGGCCAGCCCGCGCCAGCGCCGGCGCATCATCGGCAAGGACATCGCGATGGTGTTCCAGGACGCGCTGTCGAGCCTGAACCCGAGCTACACGGTCGGCTACCAGATCCGCGAAGTGCTGAAGCTGCACGAGGGACTGCGCGGCGATGCGTTGAAGAAGCGCGCGCTCGAGCTGCTCGACCAGGTCGGCATCCCCGACGCGAAGAACCGCATCGACACCTTCCCGCACCAGATGTCGGGCGGCATGAACCAGCGCGTGATGATCGCCATGGCGGTGGCCTGCAATCCCAAGCTGCTGATCGCCGACGAGCCGACCACCGCGCTCGACGTGACCATCCAGGCCCAGATCATGGACCTGCTGGTGTCGCTGCAGAAGGAGCGCGGCATGGCCCTGGTGCTGATCTCGCACGACCTGGCGGTGGTCTCCGAGGTGGCGCAGCGGGTGGCCGTGATGTACGCCGGCGAGGTCATCGAGACCAACCGCGTGCCCGACATCTTCGCCGCGCCGCATCACCCGTATACTGAGGCGCTGCTCGCGGCGATCCCCGAGCACAACGCCGGCGCCGAACGGCTGGCCGCGCTGCCCGGCATGGTGCCGGGGCGCGACGACCGCCCCTCGGGCTGCCTGTTCGCGCCGCGCTGCAAGTACGTGGTCGAGGCCTGCCACGCGGCGCGCCCGGCGCTGGCCGAGCTGGTGCCCGGCGACGCCGCGATGCGCGCGCGCTGTATCAAGCCCCTGAATCTCCAAGCGATCGATCCGTCGGGAGGCGCACGATGAATGCAGTCCACGCTGAACCGCGCGCCGTCGGCCGCGATGACGCGGTGCTCGTCGCCGACGGGCTCGCGAAACACTATTCGGTGCGCCGCGGCATGTTCGGCCAGGCCACCGTCAAGGCCCTCAACGGCGTGTCCTTCACGCTCGCGCGCGGCCGCACGCTGGCGGTGGTGGGCGAGTCGGGCTGCGGCAAGTCCACCCTGGCGCGCCAGCTCACCATGATCGAGACGCCCACCGCCGGCCATCTGCGCATCGACGGCGAGGACGTGGCGGGCGCCAGCGGCGAGACCATCGCCGCGCTGCGCCGGCGCGTGCAGATGGTGTTCCAGAACCCGTTCGCCTCGCTCAACCCGCGCAAGACCGTCGAGCAGACGCTGGGCGAGCCGCTCGCGATCAACACGAAACTGGGGGCGGGCGAGCGCGCCGGGCGCATCGCGCAGATCATGCGCACCGTCGGCCTGCGGCCCGAGCACGCCAAGCGCTATCCGCACATGTTCTCGGGCGGCCAGCGCCAGCGCGTGGCGATCGCGCGGGCGATGATCCTCGATCCGCAGATCGTGGTGGCCGACGAACCCGTCTCGGCGCTCGACGTCTCGATCCAGGCGCAGATCCTGAACCTGTTCATGGACCTGCAGCAGCAGTTCGGCACCAGCTACGTGTTCATCTCGCACAACCTGTCGGTGGTCGAGCACGTGGCCGACGACGTGATGGTGATGTACTTCGGCGCGGTGGCCGAGCTCGGCGACAAGGCCACGCTCTACGCGCGGCCGCGCCATCCCTACACGCGCGCGCTGATGTCGGCCACGCCGGCGATCTTCGAGTCGGACCGGCGCATCCAGATCAAGCTGGAGGGCGAGCTGCCCTCGCCGCTCAAGCCGCCCTCGGGCTGCGCGTTCCACCAGCGCTGCCCGTACGCGGTCGAGCGGTGCCGCGCCGAGGTGCCCGCGCTGCGGGAGGTCGATGGACGGCAGGTGGCCTGCCATCGTGCCGAGGAGGTCGGTGACGGGGATGCCTGAAGCCAGGGCAGCGGCGGCGCGCGGCGCGGGGCAGGTCGCGCGCCGTTCGCAGGCGGGTGGCGCGCGCGGTGCGCGGATGCGGCGG
>NZ_VWWK01000245.1:0-8348 GCF_011753035.1 Burkholderia sp. Ax-1720
TCGAGGCGTCCAGCAGCCTGGAGCCGGCCAGTTGCGCATCGGCCTGCTCCAGGTTGGCGCGCGCCTCGTCCACCTCGGCCAGGGTCTGAGCGCGGCGCAGGCGCACCGCGGCGACCTCCATGGTCGCCAGCACCTGGCCGGCGCGCACCGGGTCGCCGACCTGCGCCCGCACCGTGGCGAAAGGCATGCCGTTGGCGGGCGCGGCGATCTCCACCGGCTCGAACGGCGCGACGCTGCCGCTGGCCAGGATGCTGCGCGCCCAGCGGCGAGTATCGGGCGCGACCGTGGTGACGCTCAGCGCGGTGGGCGCCTCGGCCGCGCTGGCCGCGCCGGTGGCCGCGTTGGCCTCGGACACGGGCCGGGACGGGCCGCAGGCGGCGCTGGCCAGTGCCAGCACCAGCATCGCGGTGTATCGAAAGGGAAGATTCATGGTGTCAGCGTCGTGCCGCCTTGCTTGCCGTCCTGATGGCCGGGGTCCGTGGGCTGCGCGAGCGCGAGCGCCGGGTCCGGCTCCTGCCAGCCGCCGCCGATCGCGCGATAGAGGGCGATCCAGGCCTGCGCGCGCTCGAGCCGCGCGACCGCCACCGACTGGGTGCTGGCGATCAACTCGCCGCGCGCGGTCTCGACATCGAGCACGTCGCGGCTGCCGGCCTGGAACTGCCGGTCGGTCGCCTCGGAATACAGCCGGTAGTGACGCTCGGACTCGACCGCGCTGCGCTCCAGCTCGACCGAGGCATCGACGCGCGTCAGCGCGTTCTCCACCTCGTTGACGGCCTGCCGGACCTTGCCGCGATAGTTCGCCATCGCGCTCTCGTAGCGGGCCCGCGCGGCGCGTTCGTTGGCCGCGCCGCTGCCGCCGTCGAACACCGGCAGGCTCAGCGAGGGCCCGAAGGCCCAGGGATGCAGGGTCAGCGACTGGCCGGTGATGTGATAGCGGTCGACCTCGATCGAGCCGGTCAGCGAGAGCTGCGGGAAGCGCGCCGCGCGCGCCTCGCCGATCTCGGCGCTGGCGGCGGCCACCGCGCGCTCGGCCGAGCGCACGTCGGGGCGCTGCTCGATCGAGCTGGCCGGCAGGGCGACGATCGCGCCGTCGCGCGGCACCAGCATGCGCGCATAACCGGGCTTCAGCAGCGTGTCGAGCGGCCCGCGCGCCATGCCGGTGAGCGCGGTCAGCGCGTTGCGGTCCAGCTCGCACTGGCTGGCCTGCTGCACCAGCGCATTGCGCCCCTCGGCCACCGAGGCGATCGGCAATTCCGCGTCGGTGGGCGACAGGAAGCCGGCCTGCACGCGCAAGCGCGCCAGCGCGTCGGAGCGCTCGCGCGAGCGCTGCTCGTCGCGGCGCGCCTCGAGCAGCGCCTCGCATTCGCGCAGCGCCGCGTAGTTGTCGGCCACGTCGGCCGCCACGCTGACGCGCGCGTCGTGCCAGTCGTCGACGGCCGCGTCGCTGCGCGCCGATTCGGCCTGCACCGCGCGCCGGCGGCGGCCGAACAGATCGATTTCCCAGGAGGCCTCGAGCGCGCCGCGCGTGGTGTTCAGCTCGCTTTCCTGCAGCGATTGCGGCTGGCTGACGTCATTGGAGGTGACGGCCTGGGTATTGCCGTTGGAGCGCTCGAAGGAGCCGGTCGCGTTGAGCTGCGGCAGCAGCGGCGCGAGGCTGCCGCGCCGGATCGCGCGTGCCTCGCGCACGCGCGCCACCGCCGCGTCGATATTGGGGTTGTCCGCCTGCGCGGCGGCGATCAGCGCGCTGAGCGCCGGATCGTCGAAGCGTCGCCACCATTCGCTCAGCTCGACCAGGCTGCCGCCGTGCGGCAGGGTGGCGTGCCAGGCCTCGGGGATGCCGAGGGCCCCGGCATCGGGCCGCCGGTAGTCGGGGCCCAGCATGCAGCCGGCCAGTTGCCCGGCCAGCAGGACGAGCGCCAGCGCGTGCGCCGCACGCAACGCGCGCGCCGGCTCGCGGCGCATCCCGCGCCGCGCACGGTTCAGCACGGCAACGGCGGGACGGATGCGCGGCGCCATGCGTGGCTCAGCCTCGCTCGAACTTCTTGCCGCGCGTGGTGTGCGTGACCATGCGGTTGTAGGCGGGCGTGTGGTCGCCGACCACCTGCACCGAGCCGTAGCGCTCGAGGCTGATCTTGCCGCCGTATTCCTCGACGTAGTCGGTGTCCGGGTAGACGTGCACGCTGGAGGGCACGTAGCGCGAGGCGAAGCCCATGCGCATCTCCTCGGTCTTGCCCGCGTGCGGGTAGGAGGCGTGCATCAGGGTCGACCAGAAGATGATGAACTGGCCGGCCTTCATCTCCATCGCCGCGGCCGCCGCCTCGTCCGGCTTCCAGTCCTTGTCGATCTGCAGCTCGCGATAGTCATAGCCGAAGAAGCCGCGGCGCATGCCTTCCTTCTCGACGCCGGTCAGCGCGTCCGGGTCGTAGCGCATGCGCTTGGTCTCGTCGTAGTTCATCGCGGTGTGCGTGCCGGGGATGAACTGCAGGCAGCCGGTGTCCTTCATCGCGTCGGTGAAGGCGGTCCAGACCGTGATCGTGCCGCCGAACTCGCGGTTCTCCGGCCAGACGATCTGCGGCTTGCCCGAGGCGTTCGCGAAGGTGTCGGCCTGGTGCCAGTCGGTGCCTTCGTCGCCCGGGTACTTCGGGAAGAACTCGGTGCGCCAGCAGATCACCTCCGGCCCGAGGATGCCCGACACGCGGTCGCAGATCTCCGCGCGCATGATGTGGTCGGCCAGGAAGTCGTCGTCCAGGTGGCGGTCGTAGTTGGCGATGTTGGTCTGGCCCGACACGGCGTCCAGATCCTGGTAGGCGGCCTGGCTGCGATCCAGCAGGCGCAGGCGCGCCTTGCGCCACTCGGCCTTCATCTCCTCCGGCGAGTACAGCGTGAACGGGCCGAGATAGCCGTTCTTGCGGAACGAGGCCAGTTCCTCGTCGGTCAGCTGGAAATTCCGGGTAGTAGTCAGTGCGTCCATGATGATTCGATTTCCTTGAGGGTCATTTGGCTTGCAGCGCCAGGCCGGCACGATTGGCCCGGATCACGTCGGCGAGGGCCTGGGCGGTCGCGCCGCTGGCGAGCGCGCTCAGGTCGAGATTGATCCGGAAGCGCGCCTTGATCGCGGCGATCGAGCGGATCAGCGCGAGCGAGGTGCCGCCCGCATCGAAGAAGTCGTCGTGCAGGCCGATCGTCTTCAGGCCCAGCAGGTCGCGCCATACCTCCAGCACGCCCGACTGCTCCTCGTCCAGCACGATGGCGGGCGCCGCCTGCGCCGGCGCGGCGCCCGGCGCGGGCAGCGCGCGGCGGTCGATCTTGCCGTGCTCGGTGAGCGGCAGCGCGGCCAGCGCCACGTACACCGAGGGACGCATGTAGTCGGGCAGGTCGCGCGCGGCGGCCTCGCGCAGCGCGGCTTCGTCCGCGGCAGCCAGGCTCGCGCCCTCGGCCGGCACCACGTAGGCGATCACGCGCAGGTCGCCGTCGCCGAAATCGTGGCCGCAGGCGTGGCTCGCGCGGATTCGCGCGCTGCGCTGCAGGGCCGCCTCGATCTCGCCCGGCTCGATCCGGAAACCGCGGATCTTCATCTGGTCGTCGGCACGGCCGGCGTGGACCAGCCCGCCCTCGCCGCGCACCGCCAGGTCGCCCGAGCGGTAGGCGCGCACCGTGGTGCCCTCGGCGGTGGCCAGCGACACGAAGCGTTCCTCGGTCAGCGCCGGCTGGTTCAGGTAGCCGCGCGCAACGCCCGCGCCCTCCACGTAGATCTCGCCGATCGCGCCGTCGGGCACCGGCTTGCGCTGCGCGTCGAGCAGGTGCAGGCGCAGGTCGTCGATCGCCACGCCGATCGAGGCCATCGCCTCGGGCGCGGCCTCCACCGCGGCGCGCGTCACGCGCTGGTGGGTGACGTGGACGGTGGTCTCGGTGATGCCGTACATGTTGGTCAAGGCCGGGGCATGATCGCCATGGCGCGCGATCCAGGGCGCCAGCACCGCGTGCGAGAGCGCCTCGCCGCCGAAGATCACGTGGCGCAGCGCGAGCGGCGCCCCGCCGGCGCGATCGGCGGCTTCCAGGTTGCGGAATGCCGAGGGCGTCTGGTTCAGCACCGTCACGCCGGTGCTCGCCAGCCAGGCGCGGAACTGCTCGGGCGCGCGCGAGACCGCGTAGGGCACGATCTCGACGCGGGCGCCGCTCAGCCAGGCGCCCCAGATTTCCCACACCGCGAAGTCGAAGCCGATCGAGTGGAACATCGACCAGACATCGCGCTCGTCGAAGCCGAACAGCGCGCCGGTGCGCGCCACCAGGCGCAGCGCGTTGCGATGCTCGACCATCACGCCCTTGGGCTTGCCGGTCGAACCCGAGGTGTAGATCACGTAGGCCAGGTCGTCGGGGTTCGAGGCATGGACCTCGTGCGCCTCGTCGGCCGCGCCCGGCGCCGCCAGCGCCGACCACAGCGCGTCGAGATGCACGCTGCGCACCGCCCGGCCGGCCAGCGGCGCGGGCTCGGTCGATTCGTCGACCAGCACCGACAGGCCGCTGTCCTCGACGATGTGCGCGACGCGCTGCGCCGGATAGCTCGGATCGATGGGCAGGTAGGCCGCGCCTGCCTTCAGGATGCCGAGCAGGCCGACCAGCAGTTGCACGCTGCGGCCCACGTAGAGGCCGACCACCATGCCGGGAGTCACGCCGGCGCGGCGCAATTCGCCCGCCAGGCGTGACGACATGCGGTCGAGTTCCGCGTAACCGAGCCTGCGTTCGCCATCGGACGCCGCGACGCGATCCGGGAAACGCAGCGCCTGCTCATGGAACGCCGCGTGTAGCGAGCGCGCTCCGGACGGCTGCGTGGCAGCCGCACTACCCGAACGTGCCGGTTCAGTAGAAAACACTGGACATCCTCCTGTGTAAAAGTCCCGGCACCGATGACCGAGCCGGTCCAGCTTGCGAAACGATGGCGAGATCGCGCGAAGGCGGCCGCCCGCGCGGATCCGCGTCAGGCGGCCTGCAAGGCGGCGCGAGCGGGTCGGGGCCGGGGCCGCGACACCGCCCGGGTGCCGTTCATCTGCCGTACCGGAGTTCCGGTGCCGCGGCGCCCGGGCGAGCAGCGGCGGCCGGCGACACCGCGTGCTCGCGATGGAAGGCGCTCGCCAGCTCGGCCGACGGCGCGGGCATGCCGAAGAAGTCGGTATGGGTGCCCCCCGGCTCGACCACCAGTCGCGCGCCGGCGATCCGCCGGGCGACCAGGGCTGAGCCGCCCGCGTGGGTGGTGGTGTCCCGGTCGCCCGTGACCACCAGCGTCGGGGCCCGCACCTGGTCGAACCACGGCGTGATGTCGGTCTTGTTCAGCGCGTCGTTGATGCGCGCATAGCGATGCAGCAGCTCGGCGTTGACGTAGGGATAGAGCGAGAGATGCGCGATCTCGGGCGGCGTGGTGGCCAGCGTGCCGGGATCGAGGAACATCTGCTGCAGGTCGCGCGCCTCGTCGAGGCTTTGCGCCGCGGCTTCCATCAGCCACTCGAAATTGGCCTGGTGCGGGGTGCGCAGCGTGCTGTCGGCGAACGGGTAGTCGCCGTACCAGAGGCTCAGCGCGCTGGCCCGCGCGGGCTCGCGCGCCGCTGCCGCGACGGCGATCACGGCGCCGCCGCAGATGCCCATCAGCTGCGCCGACGCCACCCCGAAATGCCGCATCACCGCGTACAGGTCGTCGACCTGGGCATCGAGGTCGGCGCGCACCGCCTTGAAATCGTCGCAGGCGCCGAACAGGCCGCGGGTCTCCCAGCTCAGCACGCGATACTCGCGCGACAGGCTCTCGAACCAGCCCGCGCAGAGCGCCAGCGGCATGCCGAACGGCAGCACCATCACCAGCGGCGGCGCCTCGGGCGCGCCGGCCGCGTAGGCATGCAGCGTCACGCCGGGTTCGCGCTCGATGCGCTGCGGCGCCAGGCCGGCTACCGCCGCGTGGCCCGCCGCGGCGCGATCCGGTTCGTCCTCCGAATCGATTCGCGCGTCGTTGTCGGCCGTGCCAGCGGCCAGCGCCTCCGACAGGTGGCGGCCGAGCAGATGCTCGAACGAGGAACGGCTGCCGTCCTCGGCATCCATGAAGCGCACCTGGCTCACGCCGATGCGCTCGAAGGCGGCGGCGATCAGCTCGCGCTCCGGCGATCGCGCCTCGGCGCCCGGCACCAGCAGGCGCACCGGCCCCGGCAACTGGCCGGCGATATGGCGCAGACGCTCGACGCAGCGTTCGATCCGCTGCTCGGCAAGGAAGGGCTGATTGGCTACGACGGTGTCGTCCATGGAATGGCCTCGTGGAACTGGCATTGCGCAACGCGACGAGCGACGCGCGGCGGCTCGCCAGCGGCGCGCCTCCCCGGTCACTCGGACAGTGGCAGGATTTCATCATGCGGGTCCGGGCATGTCTGCCGCACGAAACTGGGACACTCGCGGGACATTCGCGGAACATTCGCGCGACACCGCATGCGAATGCCCTGTCCCATCTTTCCCTTGCATACGCGAGCCGGCATCGCTGGTTAAATCGCTCGCATCGTCTGCGCCCCGGCTCCTCCAGCCTCGTCCCGCACGCGTGAGGTCCACACTTTCGGAGAATCTCGGAATGACGCTTTGGCTACTTCAACTGGCAATCATCGTGGTGGCGTGCGGATGTTTCGGCGCGCTGGCCGAGCGCGTCGGCCAGTCGCGCGTGGTCGGCGAGATCGTGGCAGGCATCGTGCTCGGGCCGTCGATCGTCGGCGCCATCACCCCCGGCTTCTACGGCATGGTGTTCGGCCCCGCCGCCTCGACCGGCATCTCGCAGCTCGGCGAGGTGGGCGTGGTGATGCTGATGTTCGACGTGGGCCTGCACATGGAGCTGGGCAGCTCGACGAGCGGCGGGAAATCCCTGCGGCCGGCGCTGCTGGTGGCGTTCTGCGGCATGGCCCTGCCCTTCGTG
Source organism: Burkholderia sp. Ax-1720 (assembly GCF_011753035.1). Classification (NCBI taxonomy): domain Bacteria; kingdom Pseudomonadati; phylum Pseudomonadota; class Betaproteobacteria; order Burkholderiales; family Burkholderiaceae; genus Burkholderia; species Burkholderia sp. Ax-1720. The sequence continues at coordinate 6,932 of NZ_VWWK01000245.1, forward strand.
CTGGGCCTGGGCGCCGCGCTCTGGTCCTGGCCCGCGCTGGCGGCCGGCTATCGCAAGCTCGAATACGTGCTGTTCTGCGGCGTCGCGTTGTCGGTCTCGGCGGTGCCGGTGATGGGCAAGATGGTGATCGACATGAAGCTCACCCGCCATCCCGCCGCCAAGCTCGCGCTGGGCGCGGCGATGCTCACCGACCTGGCCGGCTGGCTCGCGCTGGGCGTGATCGCCTCGCTGTCGGTGGCCGGCTCGAGCGCCACGCTGTTCGTGGAGGTGCTCGGCGAGCTGATCGGCTTCGGCATCGCCTCGCTGCTGCTGGTGCGGCTGGTGGTGCGCCCGCTGGCGCGGCGCGCGGCCTCGCCCGGCGAGCGGCTGGCGATCCTGGTGCCCTACGTGCTGGCCTCGGCCTGGGCGACCGCGGCGCTGGGCTTCCACAGCGTGTTCGGCGCGCTGTTCGCGGCGATCCTGCTGCGCGACCTGCCGAACCTGCGCGAGGACTGGGATTCGCATTTCGGCGGCTTCGTGCGCACCGTGCTGCTGCCGGTGTTCTTCGCCTACGCGGGCCTGCACGCCAAGCTCAACGTGCTGGCCAGCTCGGCCGCCTGGTTCTGGTTCGCGGTGTTCTTCTCGGTGGCCTTCGTCGGCAAGTTCGGCGGCGCCTTCCTGGGCGCGCGTGCCGGCGGCGTGAACCCGCGCCACGCGGCCATCGTCGGCTCGCTGATGAACACCCGCGGGCTGATGGAGCTGGTGGTGCTGGCCATGGGCCTGCAGATGGGCGTGTTGCCGGGCAATGTCTACGCGATCCTGGTCACCATGGCGCTGGTCACCACCGCGATGACGATTCCGTTCGTGCGCTGGTTCGGCGGCCCGGCGATGCGCCAGGAAGCGGAGCAGCCGGCGCGCGACGGCGATGCGCCGGCAGCGCTGCGCGGCTTCGAACCCCATGGCGAGACGATGCGATGAACCTGATAGCCGAAGTGAGCGCCTCCCCGGCGCCAGCCGCCGCGCGGCAAGCCTCGAAGCCGCGCCAGGCCGCGCCGGCCGTGCGCACGCTGTTCCTGCTGCCCGACTACACGGGCCTGGCCGACGGCATGGCCGACTTCGCGACGGGCCTGGCCGCCGACGGCCCGCTCGAGTGCCTGCCCTGCCCGCCGCTCGACGCGAGCCGGCCGGCCACCCTGGAAGGGCTGGCCATGCATTACGCGGAGGCGATCGTCGAGCGCCAGCCCGAGGGGCCCTACCGGCTCGCCGGCTGGTCCTTCGGCGGCATCCTCGCCTACGAGGTGGCGATGCAGCTGGTCGGGCGCGATCGCGGCATCGAGTTCCTCGCCATGATCGACGCGAACCTGCCGGGCTCGGCGACCGCCCGGCGCATCGCCGCGCCGCTCGAGGCGGGGCTCGCACCGGGCGCCTACCTGCTCGG
>NZ_VWWK01000246.1:0-8363 GCF_011753035.1 Burkholderia sp. Ax-1720
TCGCGCCGCCAGCTCGGCGGCGCTGCCGCCCTGCGCGCGCGCGAGCCAGTCGAGGCTGGCGGCGGCCGACAGGATCACGCTCATCTGGTGCCAGCGCCCCGGCAGGCAGTGGCAGAAGGCGTGCACGGCGGCATCGGGGTTCGGCGCGAAACGCTCGTTACCGGCGAACAGCACGCCCGAGGTGCCGAGCGACAGGAAACCGCCGCCGGCCCCGGTCACGCCCATGCCGATCGCCGAAGCCGCGTTGTCGCCCGCGCCGCCGGCGATCGTGACGGGCCCGGCGATGCCCCACTCGCGCCGCAGGCTGTCGCGCAACTGCGCGGCCGCGGCATTGCCCTCGACCAGCCTGGGCATCTGCTCGACCGACAGGTCGCTGGCGGCCAGCATGCGCCCCGACCATTCGCGACGCGCGCAGTCCAGCCACAAGGTGCCCGACGCGTCCGACAGGTCGGAGACGAACTCGCCCGACAGGCGCCAGATCAGGTAGTCCTTGGGCAGCAGCACCTTGTGGATCGCGCGGAACACGGTCGGCTCGTACTTGGCGAGCCACAGCAGCTTGGGCGCGGTGAAGCCGGGCATCGCCATGTTGCCGGTGATGGCGCGCGACTCGGGCACCAGCGCCTCGAGCTCGACGCATTCGGCGCCGGCGCGCGTGTCGTTCCACAGCATCGCCGGGCGCAGCACCTGCCCGGCGCGGTCGAGCAGGGTCGCGCCATGCATCTGCCCCGACAGCGCGATGCCGCGCAGCGCGGCGAAACCGGCAGGATGCGCGGCCCGCACCGCGGCGATCGCGTCGAGCATCGCATGCCACCAGGCCTGCGGGCTCTGTTCCGACCAATGCGGATGCGGCCGGTCGAGCGACAGCGGGGCCGAGCCGGTCGCGAGCGGCACGGAATCGGCGTCGGTGAGGAGAAGCTTGACCTCGGAGGTGCCGAGATCGATGCCGAGGAAAGTCACGGATGCAGTGTCCTGTCTGGAGAGCGCCGCGGCGGACGCGGCAGGTCCGGCGCCTCGTCGCGGCTGTACGGTGTATTGAGCCGATGCAGGTCGCGGAACTTCGAGGGCGGCACCTGCTTCATGGCGAGGAACTGCCGATTGAAATTCGACAGGTTGTTGAAGCCGACGCGATAGCAGATGTCGGTGATGCTCAGCTCGGAGAACATCAGCAGCTCGCAGGCCTCGTTGATGCGCAGCCGGTTCAGGTAGCGCACGAAGGTCGAGCCCGTCTGGCGGCGGAAGAAGCGCGTGAAGGTGCTCACGCTCATGCCGGCGAATTCGGCCACGTCGGCCTCGCGCAGCACGCCGGGCAGGTTCTGGCGCAGGTAGGACAGCACCTGGTTGAGGGTCGAGGACATGTAGTGCTGCGCGTCGATCCGGTAGCCGGGGCCGGCCAGCACGCGCCGCTCGCGGCAGGAGGACAGCCGGTCGAACAGCGACATCAGGATCTCGATGCGCCGGCAGCCGTGCGCATTCGCGAGCTCGAGCATCAGCGGCGCCACCGCCTGCCCGACGCGATCGGGAAACTGCACGCCGCGCGCGGCCTCGTCGACCAGCGCGCTCACCGGCTGCAGTTCGCCGAAGGTGTCGACCATCTTGTCGATCGCGTCGCGCGAGAATTGCAGCACCACGTCGCGCGACGGCACCCGCTCGCCCTCGGCCAGCTCGCTGACCCAGTTGTGGGGCAGGTTCGGCCCGGTCACGATCAGGTTGCCCGGGCCGAAATCGCCGATGTGGTCGCCCACGAAGACCTTGCCCCGCGAGGAGCGGATCAGGTGAATCTCGTACTCGGGATGGAAGTGCCACTTCGCGACCGCGTGCGGGTAGTCGTGCACCCAGGCGCGAAACGCGCTGTCCTGGTGGCTGGGGACGATCTCGAGATCCGGATTCATGTGCTGCTCCGTCTGCGGTTGCGCCGGCGTGCCATGGACGGGAGCCGGTCAACCCGCCGCGGCCAGCGCCGGCCCGGCCGCGTGCGCCTCGCGGCTCGCCTCCGGCAGCGCCAGGTTGCGCTCGGTGCCGGCGTCGAACAGGTGCAGCGCCTCCTCGTCGAAGCGCAACGCTAGCACGTCGCCCGGCGTGGGAGCCATCGGGGCCGGCACGAGGGCCGCCCACGACTGGCCCTGCCAGTCGAAGGTGACCAGCGCCTCGGCGCCGAGCAGCTCGACCAGCTCCACCGTGCCGGCCAGGCCCATGCTGTCGGCCGGCGTGCCGCCATCGGCCAGCCGCAGGTGGTTGGGGCGGATCGCCACCTTCACCGCCTGGCCCTCGCCCAAACCGCGCAACCCGGCCAGCCGCCGGGCCGACAGCGGCCAGCGCGCGCCGTTGCAGGTCAGCACGACGCGATTGCCGTCGCGCTCGATCGTGCCGTCGGCGAAGTTCATGGCGGGCGTGCCGACGAAGCTCGCCGCGAACACCGTGCGCGGCATCGCATAGAGTTCGGCCGGCGAGCCGATCTGCTCGATATGGCCGCCGCGCATCAGCACGATGCGATCGGCCAGCGTCATCGCCTCGAGCTGGTCGTGCGTCACGTAGAGCGTGGTGGTGGCGAGCCGCCGATGCAGGCGCTTGATGTCGCCGCGCAACTGGGTACGCAGCTTGGCGTCGAGGTTCGACAGCGGCTCGTCGAACAGGAACACCGCGGGCGTCTTGATCATCGCGCGCGCGATCGCCGCGCGCTGCTGCTGGCCGCCGGACATCGCGCGCGGCCGGCGATCGAGCAAGGCGTCCAGCCCCAGGATGCCGGCCACCTCGCGCACCCGGCGGTCGATCTCGCCGGCCGGCACCTTCAGGCGCCGCAGCCCGAAGGCGATGTTGTCGTAGACCGACATGTGCGGATACAGCGCGTAGTTCTGGAACACCATCGCGACGTTGCGCTCGCGCGAGGGCAGCTCGTTGACCACGGCATTGCCGATCACCAGCTCGCCGTCGCTGATCGCCTCCAGCCCCGCGATCATGCGCAGCATGGTCGACTTGCCGCAACCGGAGGGCCCGAGCAGCACGATGAACTCGCCGTCGGCGATCTCGAGGTCGAGCGGATGCAGGACGGCGGGGCCGCCCTCGTAGCGCTTCGACAAGGCCTTGCAGACGATACGTGCCATGGTTCAATCCATTTCGATCTGAATCTTCACGTCGCGCGGATGGGCGCTCGCGGCTTCCTCGAAGGCGCGGATGCCGTCCGAGAACGGGAAGGTCCGCGAGATGAACGGCTTCACGTCGATCGCCCCGGAGGCGATCAGCGCGAGCGCGCGCGGGAAGATGTTGGCGTAGCGGAACACCGATTCGATGCGCGCTTCGCGGGCCTGCAGCGCGACCACGTCGAGCGGCACCGCCTCGAGCGGCATGCCCACCAGCACCGCGCAGCCGCCGGGGCAGATCAGATCGACCAGGCCGGCGTAGGCGCGGGCGCTGCCGCTGGCCTCGAACACCACGTCGGCGCCCCAGCCGCCGGTCAGCTCGGCCACCGTCGCGGCCAGCGACTGCGTGCCGACCTCGACCGGGGTGACCGCCGGATTGCCGGCGAACAGCGCGAGCTTGTCGGGCACCAGGTCGGCCAGGATCACGCGCGCGGCGCCGCCCGCCAGCGCGGCCAGCGCGGTCATCGCGCCGATCGTGCCGGCGCCGATCACCACCGCGATGTCGCCGGGCTTCATGGCCGCCTTCTTGGCGGCCTGCAGGCCGATCGACAGCGGCTCGACGATCGCGCCCTCGGCAAACGAGACGTTGTCGGGCAGGCGGTAGGTGAAGGCCGCCGGATGCACCACGTAGGGCGCGAGGCACCCGTGCACCGGCGGCGTGGCCCAGAAGCGCACGGCGGGATCGAGGTTGTAGAGGCCGCGCAGCGTGGCCGGCGAATCAAGCCGCGGCACGCCGGGCTCCATGCAGACGCGATCGCCCACGCGCAACTGCGTGACCTCGGCGCCCACCTCCACCACCACGCCGGAGGCCTCGTGACCGAGCACCATCGGCGCGTCCACGCGGAACGGGCCGATCCCGCCGTGCGTGTAGTAATGAACGTCGCTGCCGCACACGCCGACCGTGTGTATCTTGATCCGGACATCGCCCGGTCCCATCTCCAGCGGCAGGTCGATGTCGCGCAGCGCGAGTTCGCGCGTGCGTTCGAGTACGAGCGCTTTCAAGGCATCCTCCTTATTTTCCCTTGACCATCGAATTGAGCAGGCGGCTGAGCATGCCGACGAAAACCAGCGGCGGCAGCGCCAGCAGGACCGTCGAGGCATTGATCACGCCCCACGGCACCTCCTGGCCCAGCGAGGTGAACGCCGAGGCGACCACCGGCAAGGTGGCGCTGCGCGACGAGGTCAGCGCGAGCGCGATCATCAGCTCGTTCCAGACCAGCACGAAGCTGAACACCACGCCGCCCAGCAGCGTGTTGGCGCAGACCGGCAGCGCGATATGCCAGAACACCGCGTAGGGGCCATAGCCGTCGAGCGCGGCGGCTTCCTCGATCTCGCGCGGCAGGCGGCGGAACACCGGGATCGACAGCCAGGTGATGGTCGACAGCGTGACCAGCAGGTAGGTGACGATCATCGACAGTTTGGTGTCGTAGAGGCCCAGGTCGACCCAGATCGCGATCAGCGGCACGGCGATCGCCACCGGCGGCAGGAAGCGCAGCGAGAGCAGGAAGAACTGGATATCGCGCTTGCCGCGCACCGGGTAGCGCGCGATCGCGTAGGCCGCCGGCACGCCGAGCAACGCGCCGAGCGCGACCGAGGCGCCGACGATGGCGATGCTGTTGCCCAGGCCGATCATCACCTCCGGGCTCGACAGCACCTGGCGATAGTTGGCCAGCGTCGGCACGAACAGGAAACGCGGCGTGGGCGTGACGATGTCGAGCAGGTGCTTGAGCGAATTGAGCACCGCCCAGAACAGCGGGAACGCGGCCACCAGCAGGATCAGGCCGCCGATCGCGACGGTGCCGCCGCGGGAAATCAGTCGTCCCATTTGTTGACCCTCTTCCAGATGAGCGTGAAGACCAGGGTGGTGGCGACCATCATCAGCACCGCCATGCTCGATGCATAGGACACCTTGCCGGCCAGCCCGATGCCCTGCTGGTAGGCATAGAGATCGAGCGTCTCGGTGCTGATGCCGGGACCGCCCTTGGTCATCACGTAGATCAGGTCGAACGAGCGCAGCGATTCGACCATCTTGATGAACACCAGGCTCACCAGCGGCACCTTGAGCATCGGCAGCGCGATATAGGCATGCACCTGCCAGGTGGACGCGTAGTCGAGCCGCGCCGCCTCCAGCGGCTCGGGCGGCAGCGTCTCCAGCAGCTTGAGGATCACCACCGCGAAGAACAGCCCCCATTGCCAGACGTCGACCAGCGCGACCGCGTAGAGCGCGAAGTGCGGATCGGCCAGGAAGGCGGTGTTGTCGACGCCGAGCGTGCCGAGCAGCCAGCTCAGGATGCCGGTGAGCGGCGCGTACATGAACTTCCAGATGAAGGCCGCCGACACGCGCGGCAGCAGCACCGGCATGATCAGCACCAGCGCGGCGAGCCGGCGCCAGCGGCCATGCACGCGCTCGAACAGGAACACCGCCAGCACGATGCCGACCAGCACCGCGCCCGCGACGGTGACCAGCTCCCACAGCACCGACACCTCGATCGCGTTGAGGAAGCGCCGGTCCGAGGCGAGCCGCACGAAGTTGCGCAGCCCGACAAATTCGCTGTCGGGATAGCGCAGCACGCGGTTGTAGAGCGCGAGCCGGATCGCGGCGACGGTCGGCACCAGGCTCAGGATCGCCAGCAGGGCGAGCGTCGGGGCCAGGAACACCCAGGGCAGGCTGGTGCGTTCGCGGCCCCGCCGCGCGGGAACGACCGGCCCCGGGCCGGCGAGCTTATTTGCGAGCGCCATGTTCGAGCGCGTCCTTGGCGTACTGGGCGGCGTCGTCGAGCGTGGCCTGCACGTCGGCCTGGGTGCCGGTGAAGACCTGCTCCAGCGCGATGCCGAGGTTGTCGCCGATATCGGGCCACTGCGGGGTGCGCCAGATGGTGACCTGGGTGACCGGGTTGGTGTCGTTCAGGCCGGCCAGGATCTGCGGCACCACGTGCTGCTTGAAGTAGGGGCTGGCGATCGTGCTGCTGCGGTTGTAGTCGCTGAACACGCCGTTGCGCAGCCGCGCCTGCTCCTGGTCCTTGCTGGTGGCCCAGGCGATGAAGCGGCCCGCGGCCATGCGCGTGCAGTCGTCCCTGGCGCCCACCGAGGAGATCGCGAAGCCGTGGCCGTAGGCGGCCGAGGGCAGCGGCGCGGGCGGGCGCGTATAACCGACCTTGCCGGCCACGCTCGACTTGCCGGGATCCTCCATCCAGTCCGCGAACGGCGTCGACTCGATCATGAAGGCGACCTTGCCCGAGCGGAACGCCTCCAGCGCGTTGCTCCAGTCGTAGGTGGCCGCGCCCGGCGGGGCGTACTTGAACAGCTCGCTGTAGAGCTGGGTGGCCTTCACCGCCGCCGGCGAGTTGAAGGCGGGCTGGCCGCTCTTGTCGGTCCAGGCGCCGCCCATGCCGAGCATGAACGGCGCCCAGCGCCAGACGTTCATGCCGGAGCCGCGCTGGCCGCGCGCCACCCAGCCGTACAGCCTGGGCGGCGCATTGAGCTTCTTGATCGCGGCGACCAGCTGGTCGAGCGTCTTCGGCACGGGGATGTGGGCGGCCTCGAGCAGGTCGCGGCGATAGAACAGGAAATCGCCCCCGCCGATCAGCGGCGCGAAGTAGGCCACGCCCTGGTAGCTGGCCACCGCGCGGCGGCCGGGCAGGAAATCGTCGTAGTCGTAGTCCTTGGGGTAGTACTTGAGCAGCGGCGTGATCCAGCCGGCCGAGGCGAATTCCGCGACGTTCGCCTCGTCGACGTAGTAGATCTGGTACGAGCCCGCGCCCGTCGAAGCGTCGAGGCGCGATTTCGCGCGGCGGTCGCTCTCGCCGAAATAGCTGATCTCGACGTGCGTGCCGCTCTGCTTCTCGTAGTCGGGCAGCGATTTTTCCATCACGGACAGGCCCAGGCTCTTCTGCGCGAGCACCCGCAGGGTCGGCACCTTGCAGACCTGCGCGCTCGCGATGCCCGGCAGACAGGCGCCCAGCAGCACGCCCGCCGCGACGAGTCGCATCTTGTTCATACGTGTCTCCTAGATTCTGCTTTGTTGGATCGCCGTCAGAACCGGCAGAGGCACTATAGGGTCGAGGCGGGCGCGCTCACTACGTCAAAACGCCGGGCGCGCCGATACTTTTTGGGCAGCCCTCGCGGGCAGGAGGCAATCGGGTATCGGCGGGAAAGGATGGGGGCGATGCGGGAGCAGCGTCCCGCGCCAGGGCGTGATGCCCGGGATGTCAGCCCGCCGCGCGCGCCATCGCGCGACGCAGCGCGGCATGGATGGCCGGCCGGTTGCTCTGCGAGGCGTTGAAACGCAGGTATCGCGTCGCGTTGCGCGACACGCTGAAGACATTGCCCGGCGCCAGCACCACGCCCTCGTCGAGCGCATGGCGCGCCACCACGGCTGCGTCCAGCCCTTCGGGCAGCTCGGCCCACAGGAACATCCCCGCGCGCGGCCGGATCGGCACCTCGAGGCCGGCCGCCGTCAGTTGCCGCAAGGTCTCGCTGCGCGCGTCGCCGAGCCGCGCGCGCAGGCCGTCGAGATGGCGCCGGTAGGTGCCGTCCACCAGCAGGCGATGCACCACGGCCGAACTGAGGCCGCCGTTGCCGAAGGTGGTGGCGAGCTTGAGGTCGATCAGCGGATCGATCCAGTCGCGCCGCGTGGCGATGTAGCCGCAGCGCACCGCCGCCGACAACGTCTTCGAGAAGCTGCCGATCGCGATCACGCGCGACAGGCCGTCGAAGGCCGCCAGCCGCGGCGCGGGCTCGATCTCGAAGTCGGCGAAGATGTCGTCCTCGACGATCAGCAGGTCATGCTCGGCCGCCAGCATCAGCACGCGATGCGCGACGGCCGGCGCCAGCGTCGCGCCGGTCGGGTTGTGGATCGCCGAGTTGGTTACGTAGAGGCGTGGGCGATGCTCGGCCAGCACCCGCGCGAAGGCTTCCGGATCGGGCCCGTTGGCGGTGTAGGGCACGCTGACCAGCCGCACGCGATGGGCACGCAGCAGCGCCTGGAAATTGAAGTAGCAGGGATCGTCGAGCACCACGGTGTCGCCCGGTTCGAGCAGGAAGCGGCACAGCAGGTCGAGCGCGTGGGTGCCGCCGTCGGTCAGCAGCAACTGGTCGGCCGCCGCCTCGATGCCGTGCTGCGCCAGCCGCAGCGCGAGTTGCTGGCGCAGCGCCGGCAGCCCGCGCGGCGCGCCGTAGTCTGCCAGGTCGACCTGCGCGTCGCGCGCCACGGCCCGCAGCGCGCGGCGC
>NZ_VWWK01000247.1:0-8340 GCF_011753035.1 Burkholderia sp. Ax-1720
GGCTCGCCCGACGGCAAGCCCGCCGCGTCGCGCCGCTCGCGCAAGCGCGGCGTCACCGCCGCCGCGATCGACGAGGCGGTCGCGGCCACCGCCGCGGCCCTGCCGCCCGGCGTGCATCTCGGCACCTCGACCTGGTCGTTCCCGGGCTGGAACGGCATCGTCTACGGCGAGGACTACTCGGCGCAGAAGCTCTCGCGCGACGGTCTCGAAGCCTATGGCGCGCATCCGCTGCTCAAGAGCGTCAGCATCGACCGCTCCTTCTACGCGCCGCTCTCGATGGCCGAGTACCTGCGCTACGCGCAGCAGGTGCCCGAGGATTTCCGCTTCGTGATCAAGGCGCCCGCCTCGGTCACCGACGCGGTGGTGCGCGGCTCGCGCGGCGAGCCGGCCGGCCCGAACCCGGCCTTCCTCGACGCGCGCATCGCCACCGACGACTTCGTGCGCCCCTGCCTGGACGGCCTGGGCCGCAAGGCCGGCGCGCTGGTGTTCCAGTTCTCGCCGCTGCCCGACCAATTGCTGGCCGACCCGGCCGGGCTGATCGAGCGCCTGGCGGCCTTCTTCGCCGCCCTGCCGCCGCTGCCGGCCGAGCCCGACGGGCCGCGCTACGCGATCGAGATCCGCGACGGCGCGCTGCTCACGCCGCGCTTCATCCGCATGCTGGCGAGCGCCGGCGTGCGCTACTGCGTCGGCCTGCATGCGCGGATGCCCGATCCCTTGCGCCAGGCCGCCGCGCTCGCGCTGCTCGACGGCGACACGCCCGGGCCGCTGGTGGTGCGCTGGAGCCTGCACGGCGGCTTCAAGTACGAGCAGGCCAAGGCCAAGTACGATCCGTTCGACAAGCTGGTCGACGAGGATCCGAGCACGCGCCACGCGCTGGCCGACCTGGCCGCGCGCTACGTGCTGGCCGGCCAGCCGGTGCTGATCACCATCAACAACAAGGCCGAGGGCTCGGCGCCGCTGTCCTGCATCGAGCTGGCGCGGGCGATCGGCGCGGCCGTCGAGCGGCTGCGCTCAGACGCGGCCTGAGCGGCCTGGGCCGCCCGCTTCGCCTGCCCTCGCGCCATGAAAAAACGGCGGCACCCCGATCGAGGTGCCGCCGTTCTGTTGCGTGCCGCTCAGCCGCGGTTCGACTTCAGCCGATGCGCGAACTTCTGGCGGAATTTCGCGATCTTCGGGCCGATCACCGCCGCGCAATAACCCTGCTGCGGATTGCGCGCGAAATAGTTCTGGTGATATTCCTCGGCCGGCCAGTAGTTGCCGTCCAGCAGCTCGACCTTGGTGACGATCGGCGCGCCGAAGATATGCTCGCGCTCGAGCGTGGCGATCACCTCCAGCGCGGCCTCGCGCTGCGCCTGCGACTCGGCGAACACCACCGAGCGGTACTGGGTGCCGACGTCGGCGCCCTGGCGGTTCAGCTGGGTCGGATCGTGCGTGGCGAAGAAGATCTCGAGCACCTCGCGATAGCTGATGCGCGCCGGGTCGTAGCTGACCTTCACCACCTCGGCGTGGCCGGTATCGCCGTCGCAGACCTCGCGATAGCCCGGGTTGCGCGTGTGGCCGCCCGCATAACCGGATTCGACCGCGAGCACGCCCTCGACATCGAGAAACACCGCCTCGGTGCACCAGAAACACCCGCCGCCGAACACGGCGACTTCCTGCACTGCCTGATTCATGTTCGCTCCTGACAGAGGATCCGGCCGGGGTTCGGCCGGATCGTTTCGGGCCGCCGGGTCGGGCAGCCATCGATTCCGTTAAAATCGGGACAAATTTCCCGATTTCCAGATGACCTCTTCCAACCTGTTTCGCCGCCGCGCGGGCGCCGCGCCGAGGGCCGTGCCGCGATGACGATCCGCGCCACCCCGCCCGACTTCGACGCCGCCACGTTCCGGCAGGCGCTCGGCCAGTTCGCCACCGGCGTGACCGTGATCACCACGCGCGCGCCGGGGGGCCAGTTGATCGGCATCACCGCGAGTTCCTTCAATTCGGTCTCGCTGGCGCCGCCGCTGGTGCTCTGGAGCCTGGCGACGCGCTCGGCCTCGCTGCCGGTATTCCGCGGCAACAGCCATTATGTGATCAATGTGCTGGCCGCGTCGCAGCTCGATCTCTGCAAGCGCTTCGCGACCGCCAAGGGCGACCGCTTCGAGGGCGTCTCGCACGCCGCCGGCCAGTCCGGCATGCCGGTGCTCGACGGCGCGCTGGCCTGGTTCGAGTGCCATAACCGCAGCCGCTACGACGAGGGCGACCACGTGATCTTCGTCGGCGAGGTGGAACGCTGCGGGCTGCACCCCGAAGCGGGCTCGCTCGCGCCGCTGGTGTTCCACGGCGGCGCGTTCCACGGGCTCAATCCGCTCTGACCGCCCCGGTGCGGGCCAGCGAGACGGGCGGGCCCGCCTCGTCCTTGAGCGTCTGCAGGACGATGTTGGAACGGATGTCCATCACGCCCGGCGCCTTGTAGAGGTGATTGAGCACGAATTCCGAATAGTGCTTGAGATTGTGGGCCAGCACGCGCAGCAGATAATGCGTCTCGCCCGTCACCACGAAGGCCGATACCACCTCCGGCCATTCCTTCAGCGCTTCGGCGAAGCGCTCGTGCCATTGCTCCTGATCGTTGCGCATCGACACCTGCACGAAAGCCTCCAGCTCGAAGCCGAGCTTTTCGCGGCTCAGGCAGGCGCGATAGCACTCGATCACGCCCTGCTCCTCCAGCAGCCGCATCCGCCTCAGACAGGCGGACGGCGACAGCGAGATGCGCTCGGCCAGGTCGAGGTTGCTGATCCGGCCCTCCTGCTGCAATACGGCGAGAATACGGCAATCAGTAGCGTCCAGCGAGATTGCATGCATTTCTGGTCCCCGTTTTAGCTATCGTTCAAATTATCTGCGATATTTGCCGAATGTCCATGTTTATTTCGCAAGCACTTTGCGGCCTCGATTGCCTATCATTCGAGCTGTGGAGACTTGATGAAAAACAATGGAAACGCTCTGGGATATTTCGCCGGCCATCTCCCCCGCCACGCCCGTCTGGCCCGGTGATACCGAGGTCGCGGTCGAGCGCGTGTGGCGCATGGAAGCCGGCTCGCCGGTCAACGTCGCGCGGCTGACGCTCTCGCCGCATACCGGCGCGCACGCCGACGCGCCCCTGCATTACGACGCCGAGGGCGCGCCGATCGGCGCGGTGCCGCTCGATGCCTATCTCGGAGCCTGCCGCGTGATCGACTGCCTGGGCGCGGCGCCCGCGGTGGCGCCCGGGCGGATCGCCGCCGCCTTGGCGGGCTGCCCGCCGCGCGTGCTGCTGCGCACTTATGCGAACGCGCCGCAACAAGCCTGGGACAGCGCCTTCTGCGCGGTCGAGGCGGCCACCATCGACCTGCTGGCCGCGCACGGCGTGCGCCTGGTCGGCATCGACACGCCCTCACTGGACCCGCAGGAATCGAAGACCATGGACGCGCACCGCCGCGTGCGCGCGCACGGCATGGCGATCCTGGAAGGCCTGGTGCTGGATGCCGTGCCGGCCGGCGACTACGAGCTGATCGCGCTGCCGCTCAAGTTCGCGACGCTCGATGCGAGCCCGGTGCGCGCGGTACTGCGCGCGCTGCCCGTCGATCGCGCGACGCCCTGATTCCCCCGATCCGACTTTCCGGCGCGCGGCTGCCGCTCGCGCCTCCCCCACTCACGAACCCAATCGATCCGCACCATGCAAACCCGTGAAGATGCGCTCGCCCTCGATCGCGACGACCCGCTCGCCCCGCTGCGCGAGCGCTTCGCCTTGCCCGACGACACCCTCTACCTCGACGGCAATTCGCTCGGCGCGCGCCCGAAGGCTTCGGCCGCGCGCGCCCAGGCGGTGATCGAGGCCGAATGGGGACGCGACCTGATCCGCAGCTGGAACACCGCCGGCTGGTTCGCGTTGCCGCGTCGCCTGGGCGACCGGCTCGCGCCGCTGATCGGCGCCGCCGAGGGCGAGGTGGTGATCACCGACACGATCTCGGTGAACCTGTTCAAGCTGCTCTCGGCGATGCTGCGCGAGCAGGCCAGGCGCGCGCCCGAGCGCCGCGTGATCGTCTCGGAGCGCTCCAACTTCCCGTCCGACCTCTATATCGCGCAAGGGCTGATCGCTCAGCTCGATCGCGGCTACGAGTTGCGACTGGTCGACCACGCCGCCGAGCTGGAAGCCGCGATCGACGCCGATTGCGCGGTCGCGATGATCACCCACGTCAATTACCGCAGCGGCTACATGCACGACATGGCCGCCCTCACGCGCCATGCGCAGCAGGCCGGCGCGCTGATGCTGTGGGACCTGGCCCACTCGGCCGGCGCGGTGCCGGTCGACCTGAACGGCGCGGCGGCCGACGGCGCGGTCGGCTGCACCTACAAATACCTGAACGGCGGCCCCGGCTCGCCGGCCTTCACCTGGGTGCCGAAGCGCCACCAGGCCAGCTTCGAGCAGCCGCTGTCGGGCTGGTGGAGCCATCGCTCGCCGTTCGCGATGGAGCCCGGCTTCGCGCCCGATGCGAGCATCTCGCGCTTCCTGTGCGGCACCCAGCCGATCGTCTCGATGGCGATGGTCGAATGCGGTCTCGACATCTTCCACGAGACCGACATGGGCGCGATCCGCCGCAAGTCGCTGGCGCTGGCCGATGCCTTCATCGCGCTGGTCGAGTCGCGCTGCGCCGGGCTCGAGCTGCGGCTGGTCACGCCGCGCGAGCCGGCACGGCGCGGCTCGCAGGTCAGCTTCGAGCATCCGCACGGCTACGAGGTGATGCGCGCGCTGATCGCGCGCGGCGTGGTGGGCGACTATCGCGAGCCGCGCATCCTGCGTTTCGGCTTCACGCCGCTCTACACGCGCTTCGTCGATATCTGGGATGCCGTCGAGGCGCTGCGCGAAGTGCTCGCCACCGAGGCCTGGCGGGCGCCCGAGTTCGCGGCCCGCACGGCGGTGACCTGAGCCGCCGCCCCCGCCGACGTGAGCGCCCCTGACCTGCCGGAGAGCATTGATCGTGAATCCTGACCATTCCAAGACCGACGGCGCCGATGCGCCGCCGCGCTGCCCGTTCTCGGGCACGCCGGCCCCGGCCGCCGCCGCCGGCGAGGGCTGGCACGACGCCCAGCTCGATTTCTCGAAGTCGATGAGCTATGGCGACTACCTGTCGCTCGGCTCGATCCTGAAGGCCCAGCATCCGCTCTCGCCCGACCACAACGAGATGCTGTTCATCATCCAGCACCAGACCAGCGAACTGTGGATGAAGCTGGCGCTCTACGAGCTGCGCGCGGCGCTCGATTCGATCCGCCGCGATGCGCTGCCGCCCGCCTTCAAGATGCTGGCGCGCGTCTCGCGCATCCTCGAGCAACTGGTGCAGGCCTGGAGCGTGCTGGCCACCATGACGCCGTCCGAGTATTCGGCAATGCGCCCCTACCTGGGCGCTTCCTCGGGCTTCCAGTCCTATCAGTACCGGCAGCTCGAATTCCTGCTCGGCAACAAGAACGAGCAGATGCTCAAGCCGCACGCGCATCGCCCGGAGATTCTCGCCGAGGTGGAGGCCACGCTCGACGCGCCCTCGCTCTACGACGAGGTGGTGCGCCTGCTGGCGCGGCGCGGTTTCCCGATCGCGGCCGAGCGGCTCGCGTGCGACTGGCGCGCGCCGACCGCGCACGACGCCTCGGTCGAGGCGGCCTGGCTAGCCGTCTATCGCGATCCCGCCGCGCACTGGGAGCTCTACGAGATGGCCGAGGAACTGGTCGACCTCGAGGATGCGTTCCGGCAATGGCGCTTCCGGCATGTCACCACCGTCGAGCGCATCATCGGCTTCAAGCAGGGCACGGGCGGCACCAACGGCGCGCCCTATCTGCGCAAGATGCTCGACGTGGTGCTGTTCCCCGAGCTGTGGCACGTGCGCACCACGCTGTAGGCGGCACGCGCGACGCAAGGCCGGCCCTCATCGCGACGGGTCGGCGATCCCTCCCCCGCCAAGCCGTTGCGCCCGCAACGGTTTCACATGATCGCGCAGCACGGCCAGCGCGAGCGCCGCGATCGTCATCGACACCACCAGCATCGCCAGATAGCCGGCCTTCCCGGCCGCGCCGATCACCCAGGCGCCGGCGAAGGCGCTGAAGATCGCGCCGAGCCGGCCGACCATCAGCGCGCCGGCGGTGCCGGTGGCGCGCACCGGGGTGGCGTACAGGTGCGCGCAGAGCGCGTACATGGTGGCCTGCACCGCATTGACGAACAATCCATGCAGGCCGAGCCCGAGCAGCAGCCAGCCGCGCTGGCTCGCGACATCGACACCGAACAAGGCGGCCGCGCTGGCCGCGCCGCCCAGCGCGCTCAATACCAGCGGCCAGCGCGAACCCCAGCGCGCGATGGCCAGCGCGCAGCCGAGCGCGCCGATCACGCCGCCCAGGTTGTAGGCGGTCAGGCCGCTGCCGGCCACGTCCACGCTCAGGCCCTGCGCGGCCAGCATCGCCGGCAACCAGCTGAAGGCGCTGTAGACGGCCAGCAGGGACATGAAGAACGCGCACCAGAGCGCGAGCGTGTCGCCGGCCAGGCCGTCGGCGAACAGCGCGCGAAAACCACGCCGCTCGGCGCCGATCCGCGCTGACGGCGCGCCGTCCACGATCCGCTGCTCGCGACCATCCGCGCCCGCGGCGGCCGCCGCGCGCCGCTCGACCGAATCGCTGAAGGCGGCATCGGCGGCCACGGGCCGGCGCATGCGCGCCAGCAGACGTCCCAGTTCGGGCCAACGCGCACGATGGCGGGCGAGGTAGCGCGGCGATTCGGGCAGCGTCGCGAGCAGCACGACACCGAGCAGCAGCGGCAGCGCGCCGCCGGCGACGAACAAACCCCGCCAGCCCTGCACCGGCAGCACCGCATGCGCGAACAACCCCGCCAGCATGCCGCCGAGCGGCACGCAGACGATGGTGGCGGTCACCATCAGGGTGCGATGGCGCGCCGGCGTGAATTCGGCGGTCAAGGTGGTGGCGGTCGGCAGCGCGCCGCCAATGCCGAGGCCGGCCACGAAGCGCAGCGCGGCGAGACCGGCGATGTCCTGCGCCGCGCCGATCGCGCAGGTGGCCGCGCCGAACACGAACACGCTGAGGATCACGGCGCGCCGGCGGCCGAAACGATCGGCGAACGGGCCCGCGGCGGCGCTGCCCAGCCCCATGCCGACCAGGCCGGCGGCCACCGCCGGCACGAAGGCCTCGCGCGCCAGGTGCCAGTCGCGGATCAGGGCCGGAATCGCGAAGCCGATCAACTGGCCGTCGAAACCGTCGAGCACGATCGACAACGCGGCCAGCAGCACGGCCAGGCCCTGCATCGCGCTGAACGGGCCGGCGTCGAGCGTCGCGCCGATATCGACGCCGCCCGCGGCCGCGGCCTGCCGCGCGCCGTTCATGCGCGGCCTCGATGCGACTGACCCGCAACGATGTCGTGCGATGCGAAGCGGCGCGCCGGCGCCCTGGCGAATCGGCTCATGTCCTCACTCTCCTCGGAATCCGGCGCGCTCTGGCAAGCCGCTTGCCGGGGCGGCCGCTTCGACGATCTTGCGGCCGGTTCATGGTGGTTTCGCCGCGCGTTGGCCGCCGATCGGCAGGGTCGATCGAGTGAGGCGATGCGTGCCGAACCAGCGGCGCGCCGCGCGAGCCCGCGCATCATAAGGCGATTCGCGCCGGCCCGGCGGCACGACCCGAAGCGCCGCGTTCAGGCCACCACGATCTCCAGCAGGCTCGGCCCGGGACCCGCCAGCGCGGCCTGCAAGGCCTCGCGCAGCAGCCCGGGATCCGCGACGCGCCGGCCCTCGCAACCGAAGCCGCGCGCGAGCGCGACGAAATCGAGCCCGGGCAGCGCGGTGCCCTGCACCGTCTCGCCGGCCGCGAAGCCGAACACGGGCGCGAATTCCTGCAGGGCCGCGTAACGGCCGTTGGCGAGGATCAGGAAGGCGATCGGCAGGCGACGCTGCGCGGCGCTCCACAGCGCCTGGATCGCATAGAGACTGGAGCCGTCGCCGAGCAGCGCGATCACGCGGCGGCCCGGCTCGGCCAGCGCGATGCCGACCGCGGCCGGCATCGCGTAGCCGAGCCCGCCGCTGTCCATGGTGTAGAAGCTGTCGGGCCGCGTGAAGGGCAGGTGCCGCTGCATCGCGGGCCGCGAGCTGGGCGCTTCCTCGACCACGATATCGGCCGCCTCGCGTACCTCGGCCAGCGTCTGCATCACGAACGCGACCGACATCGGGCCGCAGCCGCCATCGCTGCCGCTGCCTTCTCCACCACTGCCGGGCCCGACCCGCGCCGGCGCCTCGCGCGCGCCCGGCATCGCGCGCGCCGTCACGGCGGCAGATCGGAAGAGCG
>NZ_VWWK01000248.1:0-8086 GCF_011753035.1 Burkholderia sp. Ax-1720
CCGGCGGCCAACGCCGGAGTCGGCGGCGCCCGGCACCGCGGCGGCGTCGACGCGGCGCCCGCCGGGGCTGGCTGCCCGCACGACGCCGTTCGATCGACGCCGCCACTGTAGGCGGCCGTTTTCCGCAAAGCTGTTGCGAATTCATGTCAAACCATGTCGCGTCCGCCCTTCTCCGCCCGGCCGGCGCCTGACATGGATTGACATCAATTGCCGACAGCTTGTCATCGGCGCCCTGGCTAGGCTTCGTCCTGGGCTCGTCATCGCGGGCTCGCCTCTCCCGTTCCCAAGGATTCCCGATGAAACAGCGTTCCCTGTTCCTGGCCGCCGCCGCCCTGTCCGCGGCCCTGCTCGCCCCGTCGGCCTTTGCCGGCGTGTTCGTCGGCGTCGGCGTCGGCGTGCCGGTGGTGCCGGTGGTGCCGGTCTATGTGCCGCCGCCCGTCTATGTCTCGCCGCCGGTGGTGGTGGCCGCGCCGGCGGTGCGCGTGCCGCCCCCGGTGGTGCTCGCGCCGGTGGTCGTGCCGCGCACCTACGTGGCGCCGGCCTACCCGGTGGTGAGGGTGCGCGCCGGCTACTGGCCGCACGGCGTGGTGGTGGTGCACTGAAGCCGGCCGGCGAGCCCTTGTCGATCCCAGCGAGTGGTGCTTGAGGCGGGCGCGCGATCCAGCGCGCCCGCCTTCTTTTTCAGCCCGCGCCGCCTTCGCGCGGCTCGCGACATCGACACGGGCCCGCCGGGCGGGCCCGTTCGAGATCACCAGCCGGCTTCGCGGCGCACCTTGCCGAAATGACGCGACAGGTAGATGCCGAGCAGCAGCGCGCCCAGCGCCATCGCCGCGCATTCGGGATTCAGGCCGAGGCTGATCGGAAAGCGCTCGAAGCGGAACAGGCCGACCGCGAGATTGAAGGCGCCCCACAGGAAATTGACCAGCGGCGAGGACAGGCCGACGCCGCGCGGGGTCGCGAACGGCGTGGGAAACGGCCGCCCCTGCAGACCCGCCACCAGGTGCGGGATGCAGTTGCAGAGGAAGGCGCCGGCCAGGAAGGAAGTCAGCAGATGCATGGTGGAATCCATGAAACGGGAACGACGGGGATTGGGAAAGGCAAGCCGATCGATTCGGATGCCTGATGAATTGAAACGCGCGGCGGCGCAGGTGCGCCGGATGGCCGGATCGGCGCCCGAAGACGCGGTCCGGCTTCATGACTGGCTCAGCGCAGCGTCACGGGCAGGCTGCGCAGGCCACGGAAGGAGATGGTGGCGGTGCGCTCGGCGTCCTGCTCGTGCACCTCGAAATCGGGAAAACGCTCGGCCAGGGCACCGAACACGATCTGCGCCTCGATGCGGGCCAGCACCGCGCCCAGGCAGGTATGGATGCCATGGCCGAACGACATCATGCGCGTGCCGGTGCGGCCGATGTCGAGCCGGTCCGGCTCGGCGTATTGGCGCTCGTCGCGGTTGGCGGCGCCGAGCAGCAGGTGCACGTACTGGCCCTTGGGGATCGTCATGCCGTCCAGCTCGACGTCCTCGCGCGCCTCGCGCCCGGTCACCTGCACCGGCGCATCGAAGCGCAGCAGCTCGCTGACCAGGGTCGGCGCCAGCGAGGGCTCGGCCACGAAGCGCCGCCATTGCTCGCGCTCGCCGGCCAGCGCGAGCAGGCCGTTGCCGAGCAGGTGCGTGGTGGTGGCATGGCCCGCCGCCAGCAGCAGGATCAGGTTCGAGATCAGCTCGCCCTCGTCGAGCCGGTCGCCGGCTTCCTCGGCCGCCACCAGGTCGCTGAGCATGTCGTCCTCGGGCACCGCGCGGCGCGCCGCGATCAGCTCGGCGAAATACTGGCGGAATTCGGCGATGCCGCGCTGCGCCTGCCCGACTTCCTCGACCGTCAACGGCCGGCCGCTGATGATGCTGCCGAAGGCCAGCGACCAGGCATGCAGCCGCTCGCGTTCCCCGGTCGGCACGCCGAGCACCAGCGCGATCGCCATCACCGGCAGCGGCACCGCGAACTCGCCGATGAAATCGGCGCGGCGGCCCGCGCAGGCGTCGAGCAACTGCTGCGTCAGCGCCTCGATGCGCGGCCGGAACGCGTCGAGCCGGCGCGGCGTGAAGGCCTTCGCGAACAGCTTGCGCAGGCGCGTGTGGTCGGGCGGATCGAGAAACAGCATCTGCTCGCCGAGCGTCCTGCCGATCTCGCGTTCGATGGGATCGTCGCTTTCGCTCATGCCGAGCCGCGCCGCCGAGAAGGCGGGATTCTCGAGCACCGCGGCCACCTCGGCATGGCGCGCGACCAGCAGGCTGCCGACCTGGGGATCGCGGCAGATCGGCCGCGCATCGCGCAGGCGGCGATACCAGGGATAGGGATCGGCGCGCTGCGCCGGCTCCATCAACTGGTACATCGAGAACGGGGACATCTCGGAATCGCGCATCGCGCCTCCTGGATCAAGGGGAACGGGCCGGATCGGCGGATCGGGCCGGTGAATCGTGAATGGCGCTTCAGGCCGCGCCGCCTGGCGATCGCGCGGCCGGAGCGCGCCTCGCATAGGGCTCCAGCATGCGCAGGAAGGCCTCGACCATCCACTCGAAGCTCTCGTCGCGGCTGACCGGGTTGTTCAGCGCGCCGCTCGCCTCCAGCGAGACGAAGCCGTGCACCAGGCTGCGCAGGCAGCGGAACACGTGCACCCGCTGCGGGCCCTCGAAGGCGTAATCGTGCAGCGAGGCCGTCAGCGTCTGCACCAGGCGTTCGACCGCCTCGCGCCGCTCCGGATCCTCGCGGTCGGTGGTGGCCAGCATGGCCGAGTAGACGCCGGGATTGTTACGCGCGAACTGGCGATAGCCGTTCAGCAGCGCGCGGATCGCCTCCGGCCCCGACTTGCCGGCGGTGAGCCGCGCCACGCCCTGCTCGAGTTCACGCAGGCCATGCAGCGCGAGCAGGCGGCGCACCGCGCCGAGCCCGTCGACATGCGTGTAGAGCGAGGGGGGCCGGATGCCGAGCGCGGCGGCCAGTTCGCCGATCGAGAGCGACTCGAGGCCATCACGGTTGGCCAGCGAGACAGCTTCGGTGCGGATGCGGTCGAGATCGACTTTCATGGAGACGGGAAGGCAGGATCCGAATTGGTTTCGCATTTTGCCTAATTCGATTAGGATCTGTCAACGCACGATGCCGGGTTCGATCCAGGGCGTCCCGTCCCCGGTTTCTCGACTCCTCGACTCGATCCCCATGTTCCATTCCCTGCGCATCCCCAACTACCGACGCTGGGCCGGCGGCGCCCTGGTGTCGAACATCGGCACCTGGATGCAGCGCACCGCGCAGGACTGGCTGGTGCTGACCGGGCTCAGCCACCACAGCGCCCGCGCGGTCGGCATCGTGATGGCCCTGCAGTTCGCGCCGCAGATCCTGCTGATCGCGCTGAGCGGCTTCGCCGCCGACCGCCTCGACCGGCGCCGGCTGCTGTTCCTCACCCAGGGCCTGCTCGGCGTGCTCGCGCTGGCGCTGGGCCTGCTCACGCTGGGCGGCGCGGTGCGTCTGTGGCAGGTCTATGGCTTCGCCTTCGCGCTGGGCTGCGTCACCGCCTTCGACACGCCGGCGCGGCAGGCCTTCGTCGCCGAGCTGGTGGGCGAGGCGGACCTGGCCAACGCGGTCGCGCTGAATTCCACCTCCTTCAACCTGGGGCGCCTGATCGGCCCGGCGCTGGCAGGGTTGCTGATCTCGGCGATCGGCTCGGGCTGGGTGTTCCTGATCAACGCCGCCTCGTTCGCGGCCGTGATCCTGGCGATGACGCGGCTGCGCAGCGCCGAGCTGCATCGCCGCGAACGCGCCTCGCGCAGGCGCGGCGCGCTGGTGGAGGGCTTTCGCTACGTCTGGCGACGGCGCGACCTGCGCTGCGTGCTGTTCATGCTGTTCCTGATCGGCACCTTCGGCCTGAACTTCCCGATCTTCATCTCGACCATGTCGGTATCGGTGTTCCATGCCGACGCGGGGCGCTTCGGCCTGCTCAGCTCGATGATGGCGGCCGGCGCGGTGGCCGGCGCGCTGCTGGCCGCGCGTCGCGCACGGCCCGCGCCGGGGCTGCTGTTCGCGAGCGCGGGCCTGTTCGGCATCGGCTGCGCGATCGCCGCGCTGATGCCGGCGTTCTGGCTGTTCGGCGCGGCCCTGGTGCTGGTCGGCAGCGCCGCGCAGACCGTCACCACCTCGGCCAACAGCTATCTCCCGCGGAGCACCGAGCCGGCCATGCGCGGCCGCGGGATCGCGAGCCCGTCGGGCGGGGCGCGGGGCGGCACGGCGCGGGGCGGGGCGCGGGGCGGCTGGGGGGCGGGGCGGCGGGGGCGCGCGGGGCGGGGCGGCACGCCGCTGGGCGCGCCGCTGGTCGGCTGGGTGGCGGATCACCTGGGGCCGCGCTGGGCGCTCGGCGTGGGCGCCTTGGCGGGCCTGGCGGGCGCGGCTTGCTGGCTGCTGCTGAAAGACGGGCTGCGGATGGACAACGTCGCCGATGCCGGGTTCGCCGGCCCTGGCGGCAAGGCGGGCGAGGCAGGCGCGGCGGACGACGCGACACAAGCCGAAACGGCGCGCGAAACACGCTAGGCCGCCAGCGCCTGCCTCATCGCCCGCGTCCCGCCGTCCCGCCTCAGGCCCCCGCCGGCGGCGGCAGCCCCGCGCGCCGCGCGCGGCGCCGCTCCGAGCGCAGCCGCAGCCGGTCCATGTAGAGATAGACCACCGGCGTGGTGTAGAGCGTCAGCATCTGCGAGACGATCAGGCCGCCGGCCAGCGTGATGCCGAGCGGCGCGCGCAGCTCGGCGCCGTCGCCATGGCCGAACACCAGCGGCAGGGTGCCGAACAGCGCGGCCATGGTGGTCATCAGGATCGGCCGGAAGCGCAGCCGGCAGGCCTCGTGGATCGCCTCGAACGAGGACTTGCCCTCGCGCGCGGCCACCACCGCGTAGTCGATCATCAGGATCGCGTTCTTCTTGACGATGCCGATCAGCAGGAAGATGCCGATCAGCCCGATGATGTCGAACTCGGTGCCCGAGATCAGCAGCGCCAGCAGCGCGCCCACGCCCGCCGAAGGCAGGGTCGAGAGGATCGTGATCGGGTGGATGTAGCTCTCGTAGAGGATGCCGAGCACGATGTAGATCGCCGCCAGCGCCGCGATGATCAGCAGCAGCTGGTCGCGCAGCGCCTTCTCGAACTCCTCGGCGGTGCCCGAGAAGCCGGCGTTGATGCTGGCCGGCACGCCGATCTCGCTCATGGTCTGGTAGATCACCGTGCGCGCGTCGGACAAGGCCTTGCCGGGCGGCAGGTTGAAGGAGATCGTCACGGCCACGAAGGGGCCTTCGTGGTTGATCGCGATCGGCGTGGTGCCGGGCCCGAAGCTGGCGATCGCCGAGAGCGGG
Source organism: Burkholderia sp. Ax-1720 (assembly GCF_011753035.1). Lineage (NCBI taxonomy): Bacteria > Pseudomonadati > Pseudomonadota > Betaproteobacteria > Burkholderiales > Burkholderiaceae > Burkholderia > Burkholderia sp. Ax-1720. The sequence continues at coordinate 5,378 of NZ_VWWK01000248.1, forward strand.
ATCATGGTCGACTTCGAGGTGGACACCGCCTCGCCCGAGGAGGTGCCGGCCTTGCCGGTGGCCGCGATCGAATTGAGCGCCGCGTTGCGCGCCGAATCGGTCGCCACCGCGGCCGAGCCCGCCTGCGGCGCGCCCGCGCCCGAGGCCCGCGCCGAATTCGCCACGAAGGTGCCGGCCGCGGCATTGGTCTGCGCCACGCCGCTGGCGCTGCCGCCGGTGGTGCTGATCCACACCTGCTTGAGCATCTCCGGGTCCTGCCAGTATTTCGGCGCCAGCTCCATCACCACGTGGTACTGGTTCAGCGGGTTGTAGATGGTCGAGACCTGGCGCTGCCCGAAGGCGTCGTACAGCGTGTTGTCGATCTGCAGCGGCGTGATGCCCAGGCGCGCGGCGGTGGCGCGGTCGATATGGACCATCGCCTCCAGGCCGCCCTGCTGCTGGTCGGAGTTGACGTCGGTGAGCTGCGGCTTCTTCTTGAGCGCCGCGGCCAGCTTGTCGCCCCACTTGTAGAGTTCCTCGGGCGAGTCGCCGTACAGCGAGAACTGGTATTGCGCGTTGGTCTGCCGCCCGCCGCCCCCGCCCAGGTCCTGCGCGGCCTGCAGGAAGGTCTGCGCGCCCGCCACGCGTTCGAGCTGCGGGCGCAGGTGCTCGATGATCTGGTCGGCGCTGAGCTTGCGGTCCTGCTTGTCCTTCAGCGTCACGAACATGAAGCCGGCATTGGTGGTGCGCCCGCCGCGAAAGCCCGCGATGCTCAGCACGTTCGGGTCCGACTGGATGATCTTCATCATCTCGGCGAACTTGAGCTGCATGGCCTGGAACGAGGTGGACTGGTCCACCTGGATGCCGCCGATCAGCACGCCGGTGTCCTGCTGCGGGAAGAAGCCCTTGGGCACCACCACGAACAGCGCCATGTTGAGCCCCACCGTCGCGATCAGCGACAGCAGCGTGATGCGCCGGTGCCGCAGCGCCCATTGCAGGCTGCGGTCGTAGCCGGATTGCAGGCGCTCGAAGCCGCGCTCCAGCCAGCGCGACAGGCGCCCTTCCTTTCGATGGCTGCCGGCCTCGGGCAGCAGGCGCGCGCACATCATCGGCGTGAGCGTGAGCGAGACCACCAGCGACACGGCGATCGCCAGCGACAGCGTCATCGCGAACTCGCGGAACAGCCGCCCGATCAGCCCCGTCATCAGCAGGATCGGCAGGAACACGGCGATCAGCGAGAGGCTGATCGACACCACCGTGAAGCCCACCTCGCGCGCGCCGTCGAGCGCGGCCTGCATGCGCGGCTTGCCGTTCTCGATGTGGCGCATGATGTTCTCGAGCACCACCACCGCGTCGTCGACCACGAAGCCGGTGGCCACGATCAGCGCCATCAGCGAGAGGTTGTCGATCGAGAAGCCCAGCACGTACATCGCGCCGAAGGTGCCGATGATCGAGACCGGCACCGCGGCGGTCGGGATCAGCGTGGCGCGCCAGTTGCGCAGGAACACGAACACCACCATCACCACCAGCGCGACCGCCACCACCAGCGTGTGCTCGGTATCGGCCAGCGAGGAGCGGATCGTCACCGAGCGGTCCAGCACCGAGCCGAGGTCGACGTCGGGCGGCAGCGCGGCGGACAGCCTGGGCAGCGCGGCCTTGACGCGATCGACCGCGTCGATGATGTTGGCGCCCGGCGAACGATAGAGGATCACCAGCACGGCGCGCTTGCCGTTGGCCAGGCCCAGGTTGCGCAGGTCCTCGACCGAGTCGATCACGCTGCCCACGTCGGTGAGCCGCACCGCCGCGTTGTTGCGGTAGGCCACCACCAGGTCGCGATACTGCGAGGCCTGCGAGGCCTGGTCGTTGGTATAGAGCTGGTAGCGGTTCGGCCCGACCTCGATCATGCCCTTCGGGCTGTTCGCGTTGGCCGAGGCGAGCGCCGCGCGCACGTCCTCCAGGCCGATGCCGTAATGGAACAGCGCATGCGGCTCGAGCTCGACGCGCACCGCGGGGCTTGCCGCGCCGAACACGTCCACCTCGCCGATCCCCTCGATCTGCGAAAGCGCCTGCTGCAGCACGGTGGAGGCCGCGTCGTAGACGCGCGAGGGCGGTGCGGTGTCCGAGGTGACCGACAGCACCATGATCGGCGTGTCGGCCAGGTTGACCTTCTGGAAGGTGGGATTGCTCTTGAGGCTGGCGGGCAGGTCCGCGCGCGCCGCGTTGATGGCGGCCTGCACGTCGCGCGCGGCGCCGTTCAGGTCGCGTTCGAGCACGAACTGCAGGCTGATCAGCGCATTGCCGAGCGAGCTGGTCGAGGTCATCTGGGTGACCCCGGCGATCGAGCCGAGATGCCGCTCCAGCGGGCTGGTCACGCTGGTGGAGACGGTGGCCGGGCTCGCGCCGGGCAGGTTGGCGAACACCGAGATGGTCGGGAAGTCGACGCGCGGCAGCGGCGAGACCGGCAGCTTGACGAAGGCGAACAGGCCCGACAGCGCGATGCCGAGCGCGAGCAGGGTGGTGGCGACCGGCCGGCGGATGAAGAAGCGCGAAAAGTTCATGCGGGCCTGGACTCAGCGCGGCGCGCGCGGCGGCAAGCGGTTCGACAGGCGGGACGCGCGACGGCGGCGACGCGCTCGGGCGCCGGCAGGACGCAGCCGGCCACGGCGGCACGACGCGAGGCTTCCGGCAAGGCACGGCCGGTCGCGGCGGCAGCGAAGGCAGCGCAGGCAC
>NZ_VWWK01000249.1:0-7978 GCF_011753035.1 Burkholderia sp. Ax-1720
GGCCTGCCGGCCGCAATCGGCCCGGACACGCTGCTGCGCCGCCGCCCCGACGTGGTGGCGGCCGAGCGGCGGCTGGCGGCGAGCAACGCGGGCATCGGCGCGGCGCTGGCCGAGTACTACCCGAAGCTGTCGCTGTCGGGGATCCTCGGCTTCGAGGCGCTCGACGGGCCGCTGTTCAAGTCGGCCGCGTTCCAGCCCGGCGCGCTGGCCGGGCTGCGCTGGCGCCTGTTCGACTTCGGCCGCGTCGATGCCGAGGTGGCGCAGGCCAGGGGGCGCCATGCCGAGGCGCTCGCCGTCTACCGCCAGGCGGTGCTGCGCGCGGCCGAGGATGTGGAGAACGCGGTGACCGACTGGGCGCAGATCGGCGCGCAACGCGACGAGCTCGCGCGCCAGGTGGAAGCCGAGGCGCTGGCCCAGCGCGCGGCGCGCGATGCCTATGCGCAGGGCGACGCGAGCCTGGTCGAGGTGCTGGTGGAAGACCAGCAATGGCTCTCGGCGCGCGGCGAGCAGGCGCGCCTGAACGCCGACTACGCGCGCGCCGCGGTGGCCACCTTCCGCTCGCTGGGCGGCGGCTGGACGCTGCCGGAAACCGCCCCGGCGGCACTCGCCGCCAGCTCGCGCCAGGATCCCCCGGCCCCATGAAAAAGCACGCGCAGCCTGTCAAAACCGCGATGGTGACGATTTTTCCTTGTCATAGAATACGGGCAACGTGTTCCGCATTTCCCCATCCGACGAGGAGAGCAAGTCATGAGCCAGGGTCCGCTGAAATTGCCGTGTCATTGCGGCACCTTGCGACAGGCCGCGCGCGCGGTCACGGCGATGTACGACGCCCGGCTCGCGCCGCACGGAATCCGCATCACGCAATTCACCATCCTGATGGCCCTGTATGGCGCCGAGGCGGCCTCGATGCGCGGCCTGTCGGCCGCCCTGCTGCTCGACCAGACCACCCTCAGCCGCACCCTGGCGACGCTGCGCTCGCGCAAGCTGGTGCGCTCGCTGCCCGATCGGGACGACAAGCGCGTGCATCTGTGGTGCCTCACGCGCACCGGCGAAAAGCTCTACGAAACCTGCCTGCCCGACTGGGAAGCGGCCCAGCGCGAGCTGGCGCGCCATGGCGGCAAGGGCGACCTGCAGGCATTCAGCAACGAGGTCTATCAATTGACGGAGGCACTGGCCGGCTGAGCGGCGCACGCGCGCCGGATCGCGCGGCCGGCCCGTCCCCGGGGAGACGATGAGGCGATGCGATACGATCCGGAGCACAAGGCCAGGACGCGCGCGCGCATCGAGGCGGTGGCCTCGGCGCGCTTTCGCCGGGAAGGCATCGACGCGGTCGGCGTGGCCAGCCTGATGGAGACGGCGGGCCTCACGCACGGCGGCTTCTACGCGCATTTCAAGTCGAAGGACGCCCTGATCGCCGCGGCGATCGCGATCGGCTTCGGCCAGACCACCGAGCGGCTGCGCGAGCGCATGGCGCGCCATCCCGCATTGCCGCGCGCGGTCGCCTTCATGGGCGCCTACCTCAACGAGCGGCACCGCGATCATCCCGAAACCGGCTGCGCCGCGGCCACCCTGGCCGTCGAGATCGGCCGGGGCAGCGATGCCGTGCGGCGCGTGTTTACCGAGCACCTCGAATCGCTGGTCGATTGCGCGCGGGCGCCGGCGGACGACGCCGTCGAGGGTGGCCACGACGCCCCCGCCCTGGCCGGCTCGCAAGCGCAGCGGCAGGAAGCCGGGCTGGCGGCCGTGGCGCTGGCCATCGGCTCGCTGATCCTGTCGCGCGCGGTGGACGACCCCGGCCTCTCGCGGCGCCTGCTGGAAGCCGGCGTGAAGGCGTCATGGCGCTTGTCCGACTAGCTTTCCGTTTCCATGGCGGTTAAGTATGCATATGCATACATCATCGAGCTTTCCTTTTCATTTCAATGGAGTCTGCGATGTCCAGTGATCCGATCGTGATTCTCTCCGCCGCGCGCACGCCGGTGGGCCGTTACCTCGGCAATCTCTCGCCGAAGAGCGCCGTCGAGCTCGGCTCGACCGCGATCCGCGCGGCGGTCGAGCGTGCCGGCATCGAACCGTCGAGCGTCGACGAAGCCTATATCGGCTGCGTACTGCCGGCCGGGCTCGGCCAGGCGCCAGCTCGCCAGGCCGCGCTCGGCGCCGGGCTGCCGCGTTCGGTGGCCTCGGTGACGGTCAACAAGGTCTGCGGCTCCGGCATGCAGGCGATCCGTTATGCCTTCGACGCGCTGTCCAACGACAGCGCCTCGCTGGTGGTGGCGGGCGGCATGGAGAGCATGAGCAATGCCCCCTACCTGGCCCTGAAGGCGCGCGGCGGCTATCGCTCGGGCCATGGCAGCTTCTACGATCACGTCGCGCTCGACGGGCTGGAGGACGCCTACGAGCGCGGCCGGCCGATGGGCGAGTTCGGCGAGCAATGCGCCTCGCATTACGCCTTCACGCGCGAGCTGCAGGACGCGTTCGCGACGGAATCGCTGCTGCGTGCGCAGCGCTCGCAGGCCGAGGGCCGCTTCGACTGGGAGATCGCGCCGGTCGAGCTGAGCACCAGACAGGGCAGCGTGTCGATCGCGGCCGACGAGCAGCCGCAAAGCGTCGATCCGGCCAAGATCCCCAAGCTCAAGCCCTCGTTCAGCCCGACCGGCACCATCACGCCGGCCAGCTCCAGCCCGCTGTCGGACGGCGCAGCCGCGCTGGTGCTGACGCGCGAATCGGTGGCGCGGCGGCTGGGCCGGCAGCCGATCGCGCGCATCCACGCGCACTGCGCCCATGCGCAGGACCCCGAATGGTTCACCACGGCGCCGATCGGCGCGCTGAAGAAGCTGTTCGCGCGCACCGGCTGGCAGCCGCGCGAGGTCGACTACTACGAGGTCAACGAGGCCTTCGCGGTGGTGCCGATGGCGGTGATGCACGATTTCGACATTCCGCGCGAACGCATGAACGCGCATGGCGGCGCCTGCGCGATCGGCCATCCGATCGGCGCCTCGGGCGCGCGCATCGTCGTCACGCTGCTGGGCGTGCTGCGCGCCCAGGGCGCCAAACGCGGCGTGGCGAGCCTGTGCATCGGCGGCGGCGAAGCCACGGCGGTGGCGGTGGAACTGCTGTAAGGCAGCGGGCGCGAATCGGGTATCGGGAGGCCCGGCGTCCGTGCCGGGCACCTGGAGCCGATTGACCGCGCCGCCGGCCGCCGCTGATACGCGCAAGCGGCCGGCCCGCGCCCCATTCTTGACTGCCGCTCAAGACAATCTGACTCGCGCACGGGTTGTTGCCGAGCCCGCGCACCCTCACACTCGATGCACCTTCCCTTTGACACCGGGGCGGGGCGACATCGACACGAGGTCGCCCGGCGCCCCCACACGACAGCACATCATGCGAATCGAGATTCCCGACCAGATCGGTTTCGGTACCGCGCCGCTCGGCAACATGTACCGCGACATCCCCCATGACGAAGCGTTGGCGACCGTCGCGGCCGCCTGGGACAGCGGCATCCGCTATTTCGACACCGCCCCGCTCTACGGCGCGGGCCTGGCCGAGCTGCGCCTGGGCAAAGCGCTGGCGGCCTATCCGCGCGAGGCCTACCGGCTCGGCACCAAGGTCGGCCGGCTGATCCTCGACGAGCACGAAAGCGCCGCCGAGCGCGACCTCGGCGAGAAAGGCGGCCTGTTCGAGCACGGCCTGCCGAACCGGATCGTCTACGACTACAGCGAGGCGGGCACGCTGCGCGCGATCGAGGACAGCCTGAAGCGCCTGCGCACCGACCGGCTCGACACGGTATGGATCCACGATCCGGCCGTCGACTTCCACGGCGCGGCCTGGCGCGAGGTGTTCGACGCCGCGATGTCGGGCGCGGCGGTGGCGCTCACGCGGCTGCGCGAGCAAGGCGTGATCGGCAGCTGGGGCCTGGGCGTGAACCGCGTCGAGCCCTGCGTGCTCGCGCTCGATCGCGCCGATCCGGACGGTTTCCTGCTGGCCGGCCGCTACACCCTGCTCGACCACGCCGAGGCGCTCGCCACGCTGATGCCGAAGGCGCAGCAGCGCGGGCTCGGCATCGTGGTGGGCGGCCCCTACAACTCGGGGCTGCTGGCCGGCGGCACGCATTACGAATACCAGCCCGCCACGCCCGAGATGATCGCGCGCGTCGAGCGCATCAAGGCGATCTGCGCGCGTCATGGCGCCGACATTCGCGCCGTTGCGCTACAGTTCTCGCTCGCGCACCCGGCGGTGGCGGGGGTGATTCCCGGCGCCAGCCGGCCCGGGCGGATCGCCGAGAACCGGCGCCTCGCCGACGCACGGATCGCGCCGGAGCTGTGGAGCGAGCTGAAGGCCGAAGGCCTGATCGCCGCCCAGGCGCCGGTTCCGCAGCACTGAACCCCAACAGGAGGCAGCAAGCATGTCGAATGTCAGCATTTCCGTCGAGATCGCCGCGCCGGCCGATCGCGTTTGGGCCATTGTCGGCGGATTCAACGGCCTGCCGGCCTGGCTCGCCCCGGTGCGCACCTCGCGCCTGTCCGACGACGGCAAGACGCGTCATCTCGAGATCGGCACCGATACGCGCATCGTCGAGCAGTTGCTCGAGCACAGCGACGCCGATCGCCGCTACAGCTACTCGATCCTCGAAGGCCCGGATCCGGTGGTCGACTACGTCGCGACCATCGCGGTCGAGCGCAGCGGCGAAAACGGCGCCAAGGCAACCTGGAGCAGCCGCTTCACACCGAACGCCGGCGCCGACGAGGCCAAGCTCATCGCCCAGTATTCGGGGCTCTACGAAATGGGCCTGAAGCAGGCCAAGGCGCTGGCCGAAGGCGCCGCCCGGGCCTGAAGCCGGCAAATCCGGCAAACCCGGCCTCGCCGGGCAGGCCACACGGGGCGATCGCCGGCGAGATGCCGGGCGGTCGCCCCGTTTTTCTTGCCGCGGCGGCTTCGCCAGGCCCAGGCATGGAAGACGGATCGGTCTCGGCGGCAGGCGATCCGCAGCGCTGCCCGGCGAGCCGAAGCCAATCCTCGCGCCCAGCCTGCCCTCGACTGTGAAACGAAGCGCCAGGCCGTATCATGTCGAGTCGCGGATCCCGCTCCTGATCAGCCGCCCGGCCGCGCCGGGCGAGCACCGATCCGCCGCTTTCGCCCCTGCTCTCGACATCCCGTTTCCGATTCCCGCCCGCCCCAGCCGAACATCCCATCATGAAACCCGCCCTCGCCGACACCTTCGGGCAGCATTGGCATGCCGACGATCCCGCCACCCTGGAACGCTGGAACCGCGCGATCCGCGACTACTTCACGTTCCGCGGCAACCCCGTGGGCGACGCGCTGGCGTTGTCGAACGACGCCGCCTTCGTGATGGGCGACGTGTTCGCGCTGAGCATGCTGCTGTTCGACGGCGAGCCGAAGACCTCGCCGCGCATCGCGCCGCGCCTGCAGCGCCTGGCCGAGCGCTTCGCCGACGCCACCGAGCAGGAGCAAGGCCATATCCGCGCCGTGCAGGCCTGCGCCGAGGGCGAGATCACGCGCGCCACCGAGCATTGGCAGGCGGTGCTCGAACGCGAGCCCGGCGACCTGCTGGCGATGAAGCTCGCGCACGAGGCGCACTTCCTGGTCGGCGACGCCGCGCGCATGCTCGATTCGATGCGACGCGCGATGCGCGACTGGCGCCCCGACCAGCCCGGCTACGGCTTCGTGCTCGGCCAGTACGCCTTCGCGCTGGAGGAGAACGGCCATTACGCGGCAGCCGAGGGCCCGGCCCTGCTGGCGCTGGAACGCGAGCGCGACGATTGCTGGGCGCTGCACGCGCTGATCCACGTCCACGAGATGCAGAACCGCCACGACGCCTGCCTGGCGCTGCTCGACGCGCTCAAGCCGCGCTGGAGCGAGCAGCCGCTGCTGCTGGCGCATATCTGGTGGCACCTGGCCCTGCGCTACGTGGCGGCGCGCCGCTACGACGAGGCGCTGGCGATCCACGACGCGCACCTGGCCAGCGTCGACGCGGCCAGCGCGTTCCGGCTGACCGACGGCACCTCGCTGCTGTGGCGGCTGGAACTGGCCGGGCAGGACGTGGGCGAGCGCTGGCAGTTGCTGGCCGACAAGTGGCTGGGCCATGCCGAGCGGCACGGCAACGGCTTCCTCGACGTGCATATCGCGATGGCCTTCGCCGGCGCGCGCCGCGGCGACGAGCTGCGGCGCTTCCTGGCCGGTTTCGACCAGCCCGCGCTGGCGGGCGGCGCCAGCGAGCTGGACCAGATCCGCCGGCAGGTCACGGCGCCCGTGTGCGCGGCGCTGGCCGCCTATGGCGACGGCGACGACGCGGCCGCCTGCGAGATGCTGGGCGCCGTGCTGCCGGCCCTGCACCGGATCGGCGGCAGCAACGCGCAGCGCGACCTGTTCAAGCGCACCCTGGCGGCCAGCCAGTTGCGCGCGGGCAAGCTCGCCGAATGCCGGCGCTTCCTGCTCAAGTGCCTCGACGAGGCGCCCAATACCACCTGGGTGCTCGACGAGCTGGCGCGCGTCGAGGAACGTGCCGAGGATCCGGCCATGGCCGCGCATTACCGCGCCTGGGCGCGCCTCACGATCGAGCCGCTGCGGACCGAGTGAGGCGGCGGACCGAATAAGACGGCGGGACGAATAAGACGGCGGGCGCGCCGTGACCGGCGGCGGCGCGCGATCTCAGACCAGGATCACGCGGCCCGTCGCGCGCGCCTGCTCGGCGAGCTGCTGCCGCACCGGCTGGCTGATGCCCGAGTTGCCGCGCAGGTCCAGATGGAGCAGCCGCGGGTTCGCGGCCAGCGCGAGTGCGCCGCGATCGCCGATGTCGTTGTCGGGCAGACGCAGCCGTTGCAGGCCCGTCATGCCCGCCAGCGCCTCGGCGCCGCGATTGCCGATCGCGCAGTTGTCGAGCGTCAGCTCGCGCAGCCGGCCGTTGCCGGCCAGCACTTGCGCCCCCTCGTGGCCAACGCCGGGGCTGTTGCCGAGCGCCAGCGATTCGAGGCCGGGATGCGCCGCCAGCGCGCGCACGCCGGCGATCGTCAGGCGCATGTCCCCGTAGCCGAGCTTGCGCAGTTGCGGCAGGTTCGCGAGGTGCTGCGCGCCGGCGTCGCCCGCCCCGGTGCCCGCGGCGTTCAGTTCGCGCAATTGCGCGCCGTCGCCGATCAACTGGATCAAACCCTGGCTGCCGAGGTTGCCGTTCTCCTGGAGATCGAGCTTCTCCAGCTTGCCGAGTGCCGGCAGCGGCGCCTCGCCGAACGGCGCGGCCAGCGAGCGGCGCGAGCTCGGCGCGCGCAGCTCGAGGCCGCTGGCATCGAGATGCGAGAGCTTCGGATATCGTCCCTGGTCGATCGCCTGGGCTACCTTGCGCAGATGCGTGCTGCTGGTGAGGCGGCGCTGCGTGGTCTGGTCCTCGGCGATCGCGTGGAATTGGCGGCTGACCGGACGCATTGCGCGACGCGTCTCGGCGCCGCCCGAGGCGGCGATCTGGTGCAGCAGCTCGGCCGGCACGCGCGCGCGCTGTTCGCTGTTGCCGGTGGCGTCGGCCGTCGCGGGCTTGGCGCCCGAGCCGCCGGCGAAGGCGCGACGCAAGGCACCGAGGCCGGACAGCAGGCCGGTGTTCGCGTTCGTCGAAGGCGCGCCGTGATCGGGTTCGGGTTGCGTCGCGTGGCTGTCGGCGACGGGGATGCCGGCATCGTGCGATGCCGACACGCCGGTGAGGCTGCTTTTCATGATGAGGGCTCCGGTCGCGCCGGCCGCTTGCCGGCGCCTCGTGGGAGCGCATTCTGGACGATCGTTTTTCGCGGCGCGGCCGTGGCGGGCGAACCGCGCGGGCCGCATGCGAAGCCGGCCGATCGCCGACGCGGCGCGCTTCGCGCCGGCCGACGACAGATCGGATCGTCATCCGCCGATGCACCCGCGCGGTGCCTGCCTCAACCCGCCACCAGCACGCCGTCGCGCGCGACGATCGCGCCCGAGGCCACCACCAGCCGCCGCG
>NZ_VWWK01000250.1:0-7910 GCF_011753035.1 Burkholderia sp. Ax-1720
CGGCGCGCCGCCACCACCGCCGGCCGGCGCCGCCGCGAACGACTGGGGCATGCCGCCGCCGCCACCACCGCCCCCGCCGAGGCCGGAGCCGTCGTCGGTATCGGGCGAGGCCGCCATCTTCAGGGCCTGGGTGATCTCCTGGATCATTTGCGCGATCTGCTGGAGGATCTGGATCAGCGACGAGCTGTTCGACCCGTTGCTGCCGCCCGTGCAGAGCGACATCGGATCGATCGACGGCGTCGATAAGGAATTGATGGACAGCGACATGAACGACTCCCCTGGAATGGACGGCGGCAATGCCGACTCATAGCACTATAGGGAAGTGGTCGAGGGCTTCCGTGGACAGCGCGAAGCTGCCTCCCACGAAGCGAACCGGAAGATGGGAGCAGCAGCGGCCTGTCTCCATCGAATCGGATCCGGCGATCGGTGCAGATGCGAACCGGCAAGGGCTGCACCGATCGAAACCCGGCCGGCGGCACGCGCGGCGCCGCCGGGCCGGTGCTCAGACGCCCGCGTCGATGATGCGCGGCGTCAGCAGGAACACGCGCTCGCCATGCGAGTGGTCGTCGCTGTGATACCGGAACAGCGCCCCCAGCAGCGGAATGCGCGACAGGAAGGGCACGCCGGTCACGCCGTTGGTCTGCGTGTCGGTGGTGAAGCCGGCGATCAGCAGGCTCTCGCCGAGCCCGACGAAGGCCTGCGTGTTGATCTGGCTGGTGGTGATCACCGGGATGTCGTCCACCTTCTGCTGGGTCAGCTGGCCGTCCTCGATATGCACGTTGAGCTTGATGCGCGTCTTGTCCTGGTCGCGCACGATCAGCGGCAGCACCCGCAGCGACACGCCGGTCGAGACGCTGTAGAGATCGGCCGAGGTGTAGCCCGCCACCTTCACGAAGAAGCGCGTGGTGTTGTCCATGGTCGCCTCGACGTTGTCGAGCGTGGCCACCAGCGGCGAGGCGTCGATCTTGGTCTTGTTGGTCGACTGCAGCGCGCTCACGCGGGCCATCAGGTAGCGCCCCGCGCCGCCCACCACGGCCGACAGCGCCGCGCCGCCCGGCGTCGCGTTGACGATGCTGTTGCCCGGGCCGGCCTGCTGCACGGTGCCGAAGATCGGGTTCAGCTGGCCGCCGTCGAAGCTGTTCTGCGCCTGCTGCGCATTGCCGGTCTGGAAGTCCACATGGCTGTTGTGGGCGCGCCAGTCGACGCCGATCTGCTGCAGCGTGTCGTCGTCGATCTCGATGATGTGCGCCTGGATCTCGACGATCTGCGGCCGCACGTCGAGCTGACGGATCAGCTCGCCATACTGGCCGACGCGATCGGGCGTGTCGCGGATCAGCACCGAGTTGGTGATCGGGTCGGGCTGGATCACCGGCAGGCCGTCGCTGCCGTCGGTCACGGCCACGTCGTTGCCGGAGCCGCCTCCGCCACCACCGCGCCGGCGCGTATAACCGCCGCCACCGCCGCCGCCACCGTTGTCGTAGGCGCCGCCGAACGCCTGCCCGGCCTGCCCGACCGACTGCGAGCCCATCATCGAGGGCGGCAGCGGCGGCGGCTGCACGCCGCCGCCCCCGCCCATGCCGTTGGACGAGCCCGACACGTCGTTGAGCGACTGCACGCGCTGCATGTTCGGCGTCGAGCTGGGCTGGCCGCCCGTCGAGCCCGACTTCACGCTGTACATGTTGCCGAGGATGGTGGCCACGCCCGGCACGCTGACCTTGTTGCCGTCGACCTGCACTTCGTGGTCGGTGGCCCAGGCGTTCTTCAGCTTGTAGATGCGGATCACCGAGCCGTTGCGATGGCCGGTGCTGGCGTCGAGCCGCTGCGCGATGTCGGCGATCATCTGCACGTATTGCGCGGGGCCGCTGGCCAGCACGGTGCCCGAGGCCGAATCGTAGGTGAGCGGGAAGCGCGGATCGTCCAGGCCGATCTGCTTGAGCGTGGAGCGCAGCTGGCCGATCTCGCTATGGTCGAGCTGCAGCACCTGGCGCGTCACGTCGTTCGAGCTGCTGATCGACAGCACGTTGCCGTCGTAGAACCAGACGAAGCCGAAGGTGGAGGCCAGCGTATCGAGGAAACGCTGCGGCGACAGGTCGAACCGGCCGGTGACGGTGCCCGTCACGTTCTGCGCGATCGAGGCGGCGATCCCCTGGCTGGCCGCGAAATCGCGCAGCACGTCCTTCAGGTCCTTGCCGTCGAGCTGCACGTGCACGGTGGCGCTGCGCCAGCGCACGGGGGCCGCGAACGCGGCATCGGACAGGCAGCCCGACAGCGCCGCCGCGACGCACGCGGCGGCAACAAGCTTCTTCGCTCTCATGGATGTCGATTCGGGAAGATAGAAGGGATCGGCCGGCTCAGCGCTCGAGCGTCTCGGACGGCGCTTCGCGGAACTGCTTGCGATAGCCGGTCACCAGCGTGGAGCGGCTCTGCACGCCCCAGCGGCGCGCGGTCTCCAGCACGCGCTGGTCACCCGCGTCGGCATGGTCGATCAGCGCCTCGCGGATCCGCTCCATGCGCCGGGTGCGGATCAGCTCGCTGGGCGAGAGGCCCAGGCAGCTCTTGAAGGCGCTCTGCAGCGCGCGCTCGGTCACGCCGATCTGGGTGGCGATCTCGCGCACCGAAAGGTCCGCGCGGTCGAGGTTGTCGAGCACGTAGCGATAGGCGCGGCGGTACTTGGCCGGCAGGCGCGCGCTGACGTCGTCGGGCGCGGCCTTGGGCTGGCGGTCCAGCGCCGGCGTGCGCACGTGCGAATCCTCGCGCAGGCACTGCATCGCCACCAGCGCGTAGCGGCTGTACCACTGCAGCGATTCCTGGGCGCGGCCCTGGCTTTCGCGCAGCTTGGCGGCGCAGTAGAGATACTCGAGCTGGCGATGGCCGGTATCGGAGCCGCGCACGCCCTGGTGCAGCGGCTCGACGATGGTCTGCGCCACATGCGGCGCGTCGCCGACGAAGCTGGCCAGCGCGATCTCCAGGCGCACCGCGCGCTGGTAGTCGGCGAAACCCTGCTCGCGGATGCGCTCCAGGTAGGCGCAGACATTGGCGATCGCGTCACGGTCGCCGCTGGTGACGTTGCGCAGCTCGCGCAGGTAGGCCACGCGCGCGGCCAGGAGCGGTGCGCGCACGCCGGCGGCGGCCTGCAGCGCCTCGGCGAAACCCACGCGCGGCGCGGGCAGGTAGGCCGCCGGGCTGGCCAGCGCGGCCGAGCGCCAGTAGACGTGATCCTGCAGCGCGTTGGCGCAGCGCAGCTCGTGCTGGGCGATCAGGTCGAAGCGCAGCGCGATCACCAGCTCGCGCCAGCGCGCATTGGTGGGCACTACCTCGTCGAGCGCGTCGAGCGCCTCGCGGGTGCGGCCCAGCTCGTGCAGCGCGCAGGCGATGCCGATGCGTGCCTCGATGCGGCGCGCCGGCGGCGCGTCGGCTTCCTCGGCGGCACGCGCGAAGCAGGCCAGCGCGGTGCCGATGCGATGCCGGAACAGCGCCTGCCAGGCCGCGTTGCGGCAGGTGGCGACGCGAATCTCGGCCTTCGAGCCGCGCATCCGGCGCTGGGCGCGGCGGTAGGCGTCCTCGGCCTCGGCGTCGAAGCCCAGCACCAGTTGCAGGTCGGCGTGCCACTGCAGGTCGGCCGCGGTGGCGGCAGCGGCGGAATCGTCGAGACGGCGCCCCGACTGCTGCACGGCGGCGGCGAACTCGCCGTCGAGGATCGAATCGACCGCGCGGGCCGCGATGCCGGAGCCGGCATCCTCGTCGGACGCCGCGAGCGCGGAAACCACCGGGAAATAGAGCATCGAAAACATGAAGCGACTCTCCTTGCATTTGCGCAGGGCACCGGGGCGCGGCGCCATGCGAGCAATGTAGTCGCCGGCCTGTTTTCGAACCCTCAGTTTGACTGAGTAATCTTCAGCAATAATTCCGATTTGAGAATTGCGCCCCGCGCGACGCGGCTTCGCGCGAGTCTCACGATTGCTCAGGCGCGAATCGTGCTCACCCGGTGCGATGAATCTCACCAAACATCGCCGGGGCCGACATCACTTCGCGTCGGGGCCGAAGAGCGGCAAGGTAGGTGGAGAGACGGGATGCGCCACCGGGTTCGCATCGGCCGCGTGCGCGGCGTCGGCCCAGGCGCGGAACTGCGAGGTGAAGGCCGACAGGGTGAGCTGGTCGCGCACCTGGTCGACGAACACGCCCACGAACAGCGCCAGCAGCAGCACCGCGACGGCGCCCTTGACCGGCTGCGAGAGCCCCATCAGCTCGAGCTTGCTGGCCGACTTGGCGGCGAACGCGAAGGCGAAGTCGATCAGCAGCAGGATCATCACGGCCGGCGCGGCGAGCTTGGCGACCTGCTGCATCAGCGTGTCGGTCTCTTTCAGCGCGAAAGCCTCCAGCACGCTGGATACGTCCACGCTGTGGGCCGTCAGCGGCCACCACTGATAGGACTCGTAGAGCGTGCCGAGCAGGAAGCTCATGCCGCCCAGGCTCCAGAACGCCACCGTGGCCACCTGCTGCAGCAGGGTGGCGGTGGGCGTGGCCTGCTCGTTGCGCAGCGGGTTCTGCACCTGGGCGCTGTTGTAGCCGGTCAGGTCGTCGATGTAGTAGCCGGCGCATTCGGCCACCCAGAACACCGAGGACGCCGCGAAACCCAGCACCAGCCCGATCATGCCCTCGCGCAGGCCCAGCTCGACCAGCGCCGCGCCGTGCAGCTGCTCGCCGAAGGCGAGCGGCTGGCCGTAGGCGACGAAGGTGCTGAACAGGATCACGATCGCGTTGCGCACCGGCCCCTGCAGCACGCCGTCGGCCGAGGGCGGGAAGATCGTCATGATCACGAACAGGCGCACCGAGGACACGCCGATCAGCGTCAGGTAGCCCATCACCAGGTGGGTGATGTCGGGCAGCGCGTTCAAGCTCGGGTTCATGCGGCCGCCCCTGCCTTGTCGCGCGCGCGGCGCGCCAGCACGCCGTCCTCGGCCTCGTCGTCGGCCGCGTCGTCCTCGGCGCGCTGGTAGCCGAGCCGCATCTTCGCCACGCGCTGCTCGCAGGCCTCGACGCTGCCGTTGTTGCGTGCGATCGCACGATTGGTATCGACGATCGCCTGCTGCGCCTCCTGTACCGCCTGCCAGGCCGTCTCGACCTGCGCCTCGGCGCCCTGCAGGCGCTCGACGGCGATCCCGCGCACGATCTTCAGCGCCTGGAAATCGTCCACCACGAAGGGCGTGACGCCCGTCATCATGGCCTCGACCTGGTCGTCGATCGACTGCAGCGCGGCGCGCTCCTGCTCGACGCGTTCCAGCGCCGCCGCGTGCTCGGCCTCGCGCTCGGCCAGCGCGCGGCGCAGGCCCACCAGGTGCATGCGCAACTGCTCGTTGCGCTTGCGGCGCCGGTCGCCGGCGCGCGTCAGCGCGATCGCGCGGCGGTCGCGTTTCAAACGCGCCTCGGCGCTCATGCGCCCACCCCGGCGAGTTGATGCAGGTAATTCGTGGTGTCCTCGTAGGGCGCGTAGTCGCTGGTGCGCTGGCACAGGAACTCGCGGATCACGTCGGCCTTCTCGATCGCCTCGTCGGCCACCGGGTTCTGGCCCGGCTGGTATTCGCCCACCTGCAGCAGCACCTCCACCTCGCGATGCTTGGCCATCAGCTCGCGCACGCGCGAGGCCGCGCGGTTGTGCGTGTCGGGCACCACCAGCGACATCACGCGCGACAGGCTGCCGAGCACGTCGATCGCCGGATACTGGTTGCGCGCGGCGATCTCGCGCGACAGGATCATGTGGCCGTCGAGAATGCCTCGCACTTCCTCGGCCACCGGGTCGCCGCCGGTCTCGTCCTCGGCCAGCACCGTGTAGAGCGCGGTGATCGAGCCGGTCTGGCCCATCCCGGTACGCTCCAGGAGGCGCGGCAGCTCGGCGAACACCGAGGGCGGGAAACCGCGCCGCGCCGGCGGTTCGCCCGCGGCCAGGCCGATCTCGCGGCCGGCGCGCGCGAAACGCGTCAGCGAATCCATCATCAGCAGCACGCGCAGGCCGCGGTCGCGGAAATACTCGGCGATCGCGGTGGCCGTGTGGGCGGCCTTGGCGCGCTCCATCGAGGAGCGGTCCGAGGTGGCGCACACCACCACCGAGCGCGCCATGCCCTCGGGGCCCAGGATCAGCTCGATGAATTCGCGCACTTCGCGGCCGCGTTCGCCGATCAGCGCGATCACGTTGATATCGCAGGCCGCGCCGCGCGCGAACATGCCCATCAGGGTCGACTTGCCGACCCCGGCCGGCGCGAAGATGCCCATCCGCTGCCCTTCGCCGAGCGTCATCATGGCGTCCACCACGCGCACGCCGGTGGGCATCGGCGTGTCCACCATGCGCCGCTTCATCGGGTCGGGCGGCTGCACGATCACCGGGCGCCAGTCGTCGCTGTCCAGCGGCGGGCCGCCGTCGATCGGCTCGCCCAGGCCGTCCAGCACGCGGCCGAGCAGCTGGTCGCCGACCTGGATCGACAGCGGCCGGCCCAGGCCGATCACCTGGGTGGCGCGCGAGACGTGCTCGAGCCGCGCGAACGGCGAGAGCAGCGCCACGTCGCGCGTGAAGCCGACCACCTCGGCGCGCTGCAGCAGCACGCCGTCGGGCGAGCGCAGCTCGCAGAGCTCGCCGAGCGTGACGTCGAGGCCCGACACCTTGATCACCGTGCCGACCACCTCCATCACCTTGCCGGTGCGCGCCACCGCCGGCACGGCGAGGATCTCGCGCTCGATCGCGTCGGTCAGGCGCTCGAAGTCGTCGGTGCGCGACAGCCAGGAGACGTTCATCGTCATCGCGGCTGGCCTCCCTGGGCGCCGTAGGCGTTCGGGTCATACGGCGCGTCGGCGTATGGCGCGGCCTCGTACTGCGGCTGGGCGGCGTAGGGATCATGGCCGGGCTGGGCGGCGTTCGGGTCGTGGTAGCCGGCGCCCTCGCCCGCCTCGTTGTATTGCGCCTCGCCGTATTGCGCCTCGCCCTGCTGGCCGTAAGGATCGCCCTCGGCCGGCGGTGCCTGCTCGGCTTCCACCAGGGTGCGCTTGAGCGCGCGCGAGACGGCGCCGTGCATGGCGCGCAATTGCGTGTCGAGGCTCGCGTCGACCGCGCCGAAATCGGATTCGCACACGCAGCTGCCCGGCGCGAGCCGCTTGTCGCCCACCACCGACATGGGGATCGGCCGGCCCAGTTCGCGCCAGCGCGTGGCGAGCCGGTCGAACACGTCCTTGGCGCTGTCGAGATCGTCGGGATGCACGGCCACGCGCAGGTAGGTGGCGCCGTCGACGATGCGCTCCACCGAGGCCAGCGCGCGCTCGAACAGGGCCGCGCGGTTCTCGGTCTTGACGATCTGCTCGACGGCCGAGGCCACGATGTCGGCCAGCCGCTCGCGCATGCGCACCTGCAACTGGTTCTGCGCGTGGGCCACGTCGGCGAGCCGGTCCATCCAGTCGCCGAGCGCGCGGTCGTAGCCGTCGCGATAGCCGGCCTGGGCGGCGGCCTCGCGCTCGCGGCGCGCGATGTCGAGGATCGCCTCGGCCTCGGCGCGGCCCGCCTCGACGATATGCGCGGCTTCCAGGTGGGCGGCCTCGATCAGCGCGGCGCGATCGTCGGCCAGCGCGGCATAGGCGTCCTCGAGCGTGACCAGCGAGCCGAACAGCTCGCGCGGCAACACGTCGCTCGCCGCGCCCAGCCGCGCGCGCATCGCTTCCTCGTCGGGCTGGTGCTGCGCGTCGCGCGGACGGCTCAACCAAATAGCCATGCAACCTCCGGCAGCAAATCGGGCATGCGGGCGAACAGGCGGATCGAGCCGGCCGCGTCCAGGCCGCTGGCAGCCGGCAGCGAGGCCGGCGGCGCGAAGGCGCGCGGCAGCGCGAGCCGGGTCAGCGAGGGACGGCGCCGGTCGGCCGGGTTGGCGGAATCG
>NZ_VWWK01000251.1:0-7909 GCF_011753035.1 Burkholderia sp. Ax-1720
CCGGCTCGCGCAGCTCGACCAGCCCGGCGCCGCATTGCTGGACCAGGCGGCCCGGCGTGCGCGGCGCCAGGCCCGCCTCGCGCACCGCGTGGGCGGTGCCGAGCGTCGGGTGGCCGGCGAAGGGCAGCTCCCGGTGGGTGGTGAAGATCCGCACGCGGTAATCGGCGCGCGGATCGGTCGGCGTGCAGACGAAGCTCGTTTCCGAGAGGTTCGTCCAGCGCGCGATCGCCTGCATCTGCGCGTCGGACAACGGATCCGCATCGAACACCACGGCCAGCGGATTGCCTTGGAACGGCACCGCCGTGAAGACGTCGACCTGCTTGAAGCGAACCCGCCGCGCCGTCATTCGACTTCGGCGATCAGTTCGATCTCGACGCAGGCGCCCAGCGGGATCTGCGCCACGCCGAAGGCCGAGCGTGCATGCTTGCCGGCGTCGCCGAACACCTCGGCGATCAGCTCCGAGGCGCCGTTGGTGACCAGGTGCTGCTCGGTGAACTCGAGCGTCGAGTTGACCAGGCTCATCAGCTTGACGATGCGCTTGACGCGGTTCAGGTCGCCGGTGTGGGCGTGCAGCGTCGCCAGCAGGTCGATCGCCACGCCGCGCGCGGCGGCCTTGCCGTCCTCGGTGGACAGGTCCAGACCGAGCTTGCCGGCCCACACCTTGCCGTCCTTCTTGGCGATATGGCCTGACAGGTAGACCGTATTGCCGCTTTGCGCGCTCATCACGTAGGCGGCGGCCGGTGCGCCCGCGCTCGGGAGTTCGATGCCGAGTGCCTTCAGCTTGTCGTAGACGTTTGCCATCTGTCGTATGTCCTTGGTTTGGGTTGGAGGAGTGACCAGGGGCCGGAAACCGGCGCGGGCCTCACAGGCGTTCGCGCAACAGCTTGCCGAGCCGCGCGACGCCCTGCTCGATCTGCTCGGGCGGCACCGTCACGAACGACAGGCGCAGGGTATTGGCCTGCGCGTCGTTGGCGAAGAACGGCGCACCCGGCACGAAGGCCACGTTCTGGGCGATCGCGGCCTCGAGCAGGGCCATGCTGTCGATGCTCGCGGGCAACTGCACCCAGACGAACATGCCGCCTTCGGGGCGATTCCAGCTCACGCCGGCCGGCATGTGCCGCGCCAGCGCGTCGAGCATCGCGTCGCATTGTGAGGCATACAGCGCGCGGATGCCGGGAACGTGCTCGTCGAGGAAGCCGTCGCGGATCACCTCGTGGGCGATCCGCTGGGTCAGCGAGGGGGTGTGCAGGTCGGTGGCCTGCTTGGCCTGCACCAGCTTGAAATGCAGCGATTCGGGCGCGATCAGGTAGCCGATCCGCAGCCCCGGCGCGAGCACCTTGGAGAAGCTGCCGAGATGGACGATATGGTCGGGCGCCATCGACAGCATGGTCGGCAGCGGCTCGCCGCGGTAGTTGAGCGCGCCGTAGGGATCGTCCTCGATCACCGGGAACGGGCTCGTCTGCGCGAAGGCCGCCAGCGCGCGGCGGCGCTCCACGGGCAGGCGGCGCCCGGTGGGGTTCTGGAAGTTCGGCTGGGCGTAGAGCAGGCGCGCGCCGGCGGTCAGCTCGGGCGTGAGCGCCTCGGGCACCAGGCCGGACTCGTCGCTGGGCACCTGCACGTAGTTCGGCTCGTTCAGCGAGAAGGACTGCAGCGCGCCGAGGTAGGTGGGCGTTTCCACCAGCACGCGGCTGGCCGGGTCGATCAGCACCTTGCCGAGCAGGTCCAGCGCCTGCTGCGAGCCGGTGGTGATCAGCACCTGGCCGGTGCGCACGCGATGACGCTCGGCGATCCACTCGCGCAGCGGCAGGAAACCCTCGGTGGCGCTGTACTGCAGCGCGGCGGCCGGCGCGTCGCGCAGCACGCGGTCGGCGGCCTCGCGCATGCGCTCGGCCGGGAAGGTGGAGGGCGCCGGCAGGCCACCCGCGAACGAAATGACATCGGGCTGCTCGGTGACCTTCAGGATCTCGCGGATCGCGGAGCTGGTCAGCTTGCGGGCGCGTTCGGAGAGGGGCCAGTTCGGTTGGGGCAGCTCACTCATGATGTCCTCATCGGGTGGGGAAGGTGTGGATTATCGCTTGCGCGCTCAGCCGGCGCGAGCGGCTTGGGGCAGGGTCCGCACGCCGGAGCGGCGGCCCAGGATCACGGTGCCGATCACGGCCGCGGCGAACAGCCAGGTGGACGGCGTCACGGATTCGCCGAACAGCAGCGCGGAAAGCCCGATGGTGAAGAAGATCTGCAGCAGCTGGACCTGGCCGACGCGGGCGATGCCGCCCATCGCGAGGCCCGCGTACCAGGCGAAGAAGCCGATCAACTGCGAGAACAGCGTCACGTAGGCGAAGGCCAGCCAGACCGCCGTCGGCACCGGCTCGGCGTGCGTGAGGTGGTGCTGCCAGGCCAGCCAGCCGACCGGCGCGGCGAGAAACGGCGCGGACACCACCAGCGCCCAGCAGATCACCTGCCAGCCGCCCATCTGCCTGGCCAGGCGCGCGCCCTCGGCGTAACCGAGCGCGCCCACGCCGACCGCGACCAGCATCAGCAGGTCGCCCATCTGCGGGCGGCCGCCGCCGTCGCGCAGCGCGAAGGCGATCACCAGGGCGCTGCCGGCCAGCGCGCTGAGCCAGAAGCCGCGCGAGGGCCGCTCGCGCGACAGCCAGGCCGCGTAGAGCGCCACCAGCAGCGGCTGCAGGCCGTTGACCACGGCCCCGTGCGCGGCCGGCACGGTCTGCATCGACCAGGCCGAGAACACCGGGTAGGCGACGATCACGCCGGCCGAGACCACCGCCAGGCTCTTCAGTTGCGCACGCGTCGGCCAGGCCTCGCGACGCCACCACAGCAGCAGGGCGGCCGGCACGGCGGCGGCCAGCGCGCGGCCGAGGCCGTTGAGCAGCGGGTGGAATTCGGTGACGACGACGCGCGTCATGGGCAGCGTCAGGCTGAAGATCGTCACGCCGAGCAGGCCTAGCAGCATGCCGCGGGTTTCGCGCGAATCGGACATCTTGATCGAGGCTCCGGAAGGATGGGGTGAATGGGCGAATGGGTGAATGGCGCGGGCGGCGCGCCTTCAGCGCAGCGTGCGCGCGCCCTTGGGGGTGTCGAAGCTGGCCACCAGCGCGCGCTGGGGATCGGCCGACACGGCCACCAGCTGGCCGGCGCCGAGCCAGTCGAGGTCCGCGACGATCGCCTCGGCCTCGGGATGGGTGGCGCTCAGCGAGCCGAGCACGACGTCGTGATGCGGCAGCGTGTCGGACGGATGGCGCGGCGTGTCCCACTGGATCAGCGAGGGCGCGATGCCGTCGGCCGCCTGGCCCGAGGCGTCGGGGAAGGTGCCATCGGCGGGTACCGTCAGGCTCCAGCGCCAGTCGCCGCGGCTCATCCGCGCGACCGGGGCGATCCGCTCCGGATACTGGCGGCGCCAGATATCCAGGTGGCGCGGCGGCTCCACGCGCGCCACCCAGTGCACCAGCGCCGGGCCCTTGGCGAGACGCTGCTGCATGGCCGGCTCGTCGAGCGCGAACAGGCGCGGGCGCGGCGCGCCGGACGGCGCCGGCGCGTCGGGATCGATCGCGATCACCTCCAGGTAGGCGCCGCCCCACAGGCCGAACAGCCGGTTGTGGGTGCGCATCAGCGGATGCGCGCCGCCGCCGGCGGGCTCGGTGCCGAGCGTGTCGGCGACGTAGGCCGTGCCCTCGTCGAGGGTGCGGGCGGCGATCACCAGATGGTCGAGTTTCAGCGGTCGTGCGTTCATGGCGGTTCGAATGGTCGGATTCCTTGCTGCGTGCGCGCGGACGGCTTGCCGGGGCGGGACGCACGGATGACGTGCGGCAATGCCCGCGGACCGCAGGCGCGGGGCGTGCGGCCGGGCTCGATCGAGCCGGTGCGGGCGGGTTCGGGCAAGGCCGGCGGTGCCGGGAGGGTGGATCCGGCGGCCGCGGCGGCGGGGCGCACGGGCTTCGATGGTAGCGGGCGCCCGGGCGCGCAGCCATGCGGAGCGAACGATGCCGGGTATTTGCCGGATCCGGGGCGAATCCACTCCGAATCCGGGCGATGGCTCGTCCACTCTGCGCTGGCGACCTGAAAACTGTAATCGCGTCGACCGGAACAGTAACGGTACAATCGGCGCAATACTTTTCTGTACAGTTCCCGCCCGCCGGAGGCCGCCGATGTCCACCGTTCCGCTCGACCAGATCCCCGCGCCGCACGACACCGCCACGCTGACCCTGGTCGACCAGTTGGTGCAATGGGCGCGCCGTCGCATCGACGAGCGGGTGTTCCGGCCCGGCATGCGGATGCCCTCGATCCGCAAGCTGGCGATCGACAAGAACGTGTCGCGCTTCACCGTGGTGGAAGCCTATGAGCGGCTGGTGGCCCAGGGTTACCTCGATTCGCGGCGCGGCTCCGGCTTCTACGTGCGCGAGCGCGGCCCGGTGGCGCTGCCCGGCGAGACGCCCCGGCCGCAGCAGGACGCGCCGCCGGCCGCGGTCGACAACACCATCGACGTGGTCTGGCTGCTGCGCAACATGCTGCGCACGGTCAGCCCGGAAAAGGGGCCGGGGCTCGGCTACCTGCCGGCGCGCTGGCTCGACGGCGAGCTGATCACCAGCGCGCTGCGCTCGCTGGGCCGCCAGGCCGGCGCGCAGATGCTCGGCCTGGGGCGCGCCCAGGGTTTCCTGCCGCTGCGCCAGCAACTGCAGACGCGCCTGGCCGAGCAGGAGATCGGCGCGACGCCCGAGCAACTGGTGATGGTCTCGGGCATCACGCATGCGATCGACCTGATCGCGCGGCTGTTCGTGCGGCCCGGCGACACCGTGGTGGTGGGCGACCCGGCCTGGTTCCAGATGTTCGGCCGCTTCGCCTCGCAGGGCGCGCGCCTGGTCGGGATGCCCTACACGCCCGCCGGCCCCGATCTCGACGCGCTCGAGACCCTGGTCCAGCAGTGGCGGCCGAAGATGCTGGTGATCAATTCGGTGCTGCAGAATCCCACCGGCACCTCGCTGTCGGCCGCGCAGGCGTTCCGGATCCTGCGCCTGGCCGAGGCCTACGACTTCCTGGTGGTGGAGGACGACGTCTACGGCGATCTGTGTCCGGCCCGCTATCCGGCCACGCGCCTGGCCAGCCTCGACCAGCTCAAGCGGGTGATCCTGGTCGGCAGCTTCTCCAAGACCCTGGCGGCGAACCTGCGGGTGGGCTACATCGCCTGCTCGCACGAGATCGCCAATGCGCTGACCGACCAGAAGATGCTGGCCGGCATGACCACCCCCGAGCTCAACGAGCGGGTGCTCTACAAGGTGCTGACCGAGGGCCATTACCGGCGCCATGTGGAGCGGTTGCGCGGCCGGCTCGACGGGGTGCGCGACAAGACGGCCCGGATGCTGGAGCGGGTCGGCATGCGCCTGTTCACGATGCCCTCGGCGGGCATGTTCCTGTGGGCCGATACCGGCGCCGACTCCGACGCGCTGGCCGCCGCCGCGCACGAGGAGGGCTTCCTGCTGACGCCGGGCAGCCTGTTCTCGCCGCAGCAGTCGCCGTCCACCTGGACCCGCTTCAACGTCGCCAATTGCGGCGATCCGGCGCTCGCGCCGTTCCTCGCGCGCTACCTCGATTCGGTGCCGCGGCGCCCGGCCGACGCCGGCCAGGGCACGCTGGACGCGGCCTAGCCGGCGGCCCTGACGGACGGGACCGCCACCGGAACGGTTCGCTTCCTTTGGCGGGCGAGCCGCGCCCGGCCGAGTCGATCCGGAGCCGCGCGCGATCAATAACATCAATCGCCCCGGGGTCTTGAAATCGCCCCGGCCGGCCCCATTTCGGTGCCCGAAGACACGATCCGGCGCGGATCCGGCCCCGCCTTCGCGGCGAGCGCCGCCGGGCCCGGCGGATATCCTCCCTCATTCATCCCCTTTGGCTACAGGAAAACGCAATGGCACATGAAACGATGAGCTTCCAGGCGGAGGTCAAGCAGCTCCTCCATCTGATGATCCATTCGCTGTACAGCAACAAGGAAATCTTCCTTCGCGAACTGGTGTCGAACGCGTCCGACGCATCCGACAAGCTCCGTTTCGAGGCACTGGAAAACGGTGCCCTCTACGAAAACGATCCGAACCTGCGGATCCGCATCGGCTACGACAAGGCCGCGCGCACCGTCACGATCGACGACAACGGCATCGGCATGAGCCGCGACGAGGCGATCGCCAACCTGGGCACCATCGCGCGCTCGGGCACCAAGGAATTCTTCTCCAAGCTGTCGGGCGACCAGCAGCGCGACGCGGCGCTGATCGGCCAGTTCGGCGTGGGTTTCTACTCGGGCTTCATCGTCGCCGAGCGCATCACGGTCGAGACGCGCCGCGCCGGCGCGCCGGCCACGGAAGGCGTGCGCTGGGAAAGCGCGGGCGAGGGCGACTTCACGGTCGACGCGATCGAGCGCGCCCAGCGCGGCACCACCATCACCCTGCACCTGCGCGAGGGCGAGGACGAGCTGCTGTCCTCCTACAAGCTCAAGTCCATCATCCGCAAGTATTCGGACCACGTCGGCCTGCCGATCCTGATGAAGGCGGAAGAGTGGGACCAGGAAAAGGGCGAGATGGTCGAGAAGGACGAGGACGAGACCGTCAACCAGGCCAGCGCGCTCTGGACCCGTTCCAAGCAGGACATCACCGAAGAGCAGTACAAGCAGTTCTACCAGCACGTCGCGCACGACCATCAGGACCCGCTGGCCTGGACCCACAACCGCGTCGAGGGCCGCAGCGAGTACACGCAACTGCTCTACGTGCCGGCACACGCGCCCTTCGACATGTGGAACCGCGACTACCGCGGCGGCCTGAAGCTGTACGTGAAGCGCGTGTTCATCATGGACGACGCCGAGCAACTGCTGCCGCAGTACCTGCGCTTCGTGAAGGGCATCGTCGATTCGGCCGACCTGCCGCTCAACGTCTCGCGCGAGATCCTGCAGGAAAGCCGTGACGTGCGCACCATCCGCGACGGCGTGACCAAGCGCACGCTGTCGATGCTGGAGGAATTCGCGAACGCCGAGGACGATGCCGGCAAGGACAAGTACAAGACCTTCTGGACCGAGTTCGGCCAGGTGCTGAAGGAAGGCGTGGGCGAGGACAACGCCAACCGTGAGCGCGTCGCCAAGCTGCTGCGCTTCGCCTCGACGCAGGGCGAGACGGCCGAGCAGAACGTCTCGCTGGCCGACTACGTCTCGCGCATGAAGCCCGAGCAGAGCAAGATCTACTACGTCACGGCCGACACCTGGCAGGCCGCCACCCACAGCCCGCACCTCGAGGTGTTCCGCAAGAAGGGCGTCGAGGTGCTGCTGCTGACCGATCGCGTCGACGAGTGGATGCTGTCCTACCTGAACGAGTTCGACGGCAAGCCGCTGGCCAGCGTGGCGCGCGGCGACCTCGACCTCGGCGCGCTCGACGACGAGGAGAAGAAGGCGCAGGAGGAAACCGGCGAGGCGATGAAGCCGGTGGTCGAGAAGATCAAGGAAACGCTCGGCGACAAGGTCAAGGAAGTGCGCGTGACCTTCCGCCTGACCGATTCGCCCTCCTGCCTGGTGGCCGACGACAACGACATGAGCGGCTACCTGCAGCGCATGCTGAAGGCGGCCGGCCAGCAGGCGCCGGCGATGCAGCCGATCCTCGAGATCAACCCCGAGCATCCGCTGATCAAGCAGTTGCAGCCCGAAGGCGCCGACTTCGCCGACTGGTGCCACCTGCTGCTCGACCAGGCGCTGCTGGCCGAGGGCGGCGCGCTGGAAGACCCGGCCGCCTTCGTCAAGCGCACCAACGCGCTGCTGCTGTCGCGCGCCGCGTGACACGGCCGCGCTTCGACGCGGCCGACGCGCACTGGCGCGTGGTGCCGCGTCCCGGCCTGGGCGCCGCGCCCCGCGACTGGCTCACGCGCGGCGGTT
>NZ_VWWK01000252.1:0-7621 GCF_011753035.1 Burkholderia sp. Ax-1720
CGCCGCCGCGACCGCCGCCGGCAAGCTCGACCAGGCCGCCAGCTTCGTCGACAGCCAGATCGCCGCCGCCAAGGCCGGCGTGGCGTCGGCGGCTTCGGCCGTGCCGCCGGTGTCGGCCAGCGACGTGGCCTCGGCCGCCCAGGCGCATCTCAAGCAGGCCGCCACGGCCGCCTTCGGGCTGGCCGCCTCGGCTGCCGGCACGGGCCTGGAGACGGCCGGCCGCAAGCTCCAGCAATGGAGCCGCGACCAGGGCGCCTCGTCCGCGGATACCGAAAAATCCGCGAATCGCTGAGGCTGCGCTTGCCGGCCGGAATAAATGTAACTATGATGAGCACACTTTGTCGCCGAGACGGCCGCGCGATCACGCGGCCGGTTCACCGAGCATGAATACGAGCAGCCGGTTCGCTTTCGCCGTGCATGTGCTGACCTTGCTGGCGCAGCAGGAGGGCGTGCCGCTGTCGTCGGAGTACATCGCCGGCAGCGTGAACACCAACCCGGCGCTGATCCGGCGCCTGACCTCGATGCTGGCCGCCGCGGGCATCACCACCTCGCAACTGGGGGCCGGCGGCGGCGCGCTGCTGGCGCGCGAGCCGGGCTCGATCACGCTGCTGGAGGTGTATCGCGCGGTCGACGACGGGCAGTTGTTCGCCCTGCATCGCGAGGCGCCGAACCCCGATTGCCTGGTGGGGCGGCATATCCAGGGCGTGCTGACGGTCTATATCGACGATGCGCAGCGCGCCATGGAAGCCTCGCTGGCGCGGCGCACGGTGGCCGACGTGATGGCCGACGTGCTGCGCGAGCACGAGATGCGGCAGGACGGATAGCGGGAAGCCGGCGGCCGGGCCGCCGGTGGGCAGGATGCAGTTCGGGCAGTGCCGAGGTACGGGGAGCCGATCCCCGCTTTTTTTTGCCATTAAATGTAATTGAATCGATTACATATCACCCTGAGGATCAAGCAAATGACGCAGAAGACTTTGAACATCGCGCTGTTCGGCGCATCGGGCGGCATCGGTTCGCGGATCGCGGCGGAAGCGGCGCGCCGCGGGCATCGCGTGACGGCGCTGTCGCGCCGCGCCGGTGGCAGCGAAGGCAATATCACGGCGAAGACGGCCGACCTGTTCGATGCGGCCAGCGTGGCGGCGGCGCTGCAAGGGCAGGACGTGGCGGCGAGCGCCTACGGCCCGGGCGGCGGCGACGCGACCCAGGTGCCGAAGGCGGTCCGCGCGCTGGTGGACGGTGCGCGCGCGGCCGGCGTCAAGCGCCTGCTGGTGGTGGGCGGCGCCGGCTCGCTGGAAGTCGCGCCGGGTACGCAACTGGTGGATACCGAAGGTTTCCCGGATGCCTACAAGCCGCAGGCGCTGGCCCATCGCGAGGCACTCGGCTACCTGCGCGGCGTGAACGACCTCGACTGGACCTTCTTCGCGCCGGCCGCGCTGATCGCGCCGGGCGAGCGCACCGGCACCTTCCGCACCGGCACCGGCAAGCTGATCAGCGACGCCGAGGGCAATAGCCGGATCTCGAGCGAGGACTACGCGGTCGCCTTCGTCGATGCGATCGAGCAGGGGCAGTTCGTGCGCGAGATCGCCACAGTCGCGTATTGAGCGAGGCGGGCGGGGAGGGCGGGGAGGGCGAGGCGGGCGGCACCGGCTCGTGCCTGCTCGCCGTCCTCGCATGCGGTCCGTCGCGGCGGCCCGGCCGGCTCCGTATTTACCCCGGTCGACGTCGCGAATAAGTTTTCATAATGTTCCCCGTGTAGCATCCAGCGTAGAAAAATTTTCTATACCAACAGGAATGGGGAAATGGACCACATCGATCGCAAATTGCTGGAACTGCTGCAGACCGATGCGACGCTGCCGATCGCCGAACTCGCGCAGAAGGTGAATCTGTCGCAGACGCCTTGCTGGAAACGGATCCAGCGTCTCAAGGACACCGGCGCGATCCGCGCCCAGGTGGCGCTGTGCGATGCGCGCAAGCTCGGCGTGGGCACCACCGTGTTCGTCGCGGTGCGCACCAACCAGCACACCGAGGAGTGGGCGCGCAGCTTCACCCAGGCCGTCTGCGACATCCCCGAGGTGGTCGAGGTCTATCGCATGAGCGGCGAGACCGACTACCTGCTGCGCGTGGTGGTGGCCGACATCGCCGACTACGACCGCGTCTACAAGCACCTGATCCGCAGCGTGCCGCTGTTCGACGTCAGCTCCTCGTTCGCGATGGAGCAGATCAAGTACTCGACCGCGCTGCCGGTGCGCACCGAGCTCGCGCCGGCCTGAAGGCCGCGCGTAGAATGAGCCCTTTCGATCGTCCGCCGCGAGGCGGCCACAGACCATGAGCGAGCAGCGCAGGAAGAACCCGGTACGCGGCGTGTCGGTGATGATCGTCGTGATCGTGCTGGCGGTGATCGGCACGGTGCTCTACAACGCGATCTCCGAGAAGCGCGCCTACGACGCCGAACATGGCGCGGCGCCGGGCGCGGCCGCCTCGGCGCCGGCTTCGGGCGCCTCGGGCGGCTGAAGTCCGAAAGGCCCGGCACGACGCCGGGCCTTTTTCCATCGGTGCCGCTTCCCCCGCCTCAGGCCGGCAGCCGGATCAGGCTCGCGTCCTTGCGGATCAGCAGCGAGGAGGCCAGCATCTGCTTGCACTGGTGCGCCAGCACCTTCAGGTCGTGCGCCAGCTCCGAGCCCACCTGGCTCGACTTCTCCGCTTCCACCACCATCGAATCGAGATCGCGCGAGAGCCGCTTGGTCAGCTCGGCCTGCCCGGCGGGCGGCGGCATGCCGGCCTCGGCCTGCTGGAGATGCTCGCGCACCTGCGCGAGCCCTTGTTCCAGCGCCGCGTAGGCATCGGGCGCGCCCTCGCCGGTGGCGCTGCGCAGCAGGGGCGCGGCGGCCGTGATCTGCGCGCCCAGCACGTGGGCCTGCACCAGCAGGTCGTTGAGCTCGGGCACGAAGCGCTGGTGCGCCTTGGGCTCCAGCATCATGCGCTGGAAGGCCTGGCCCAGGTTGGCGAAGGCGATGTGCACGTTCTTGCGCGCGAGGCGATACGGGTAGTCGCTCTCGAGCGGCGAGACCTTGCCGGACTCGGCCGCGGCCGCCACCGCCTGCACCACCGCCGCGCCGTCGGCGGCGGCCACCGAGGGCGCCGCCGGCGCACCCTGGCCGCGCCCGACCCGCCAGGCCGCCTCGAAATACTTGCGGGTGGTGCCCAGCACCTCGGCCACCAGCTTGCCCATCGCGCGGTATTCCCAGTAGGGGAACAGCCGGCTCGCGGCGATCGCGATCATGCAGCCCACCACCGTGTCGATCGCGCGCTCGCCGATGATGCGCATGCTGCCCGGCGCGAGCAGGTGGAACATCAGCAGCACGTAGGAGGAGGTGAACACCACGCTGGCCGCGTAGTTGAACAGCAGCAGGCTGTAGCTCATCACCATCGAGCCGAACATGATCGCGATCAGCAGCGCCGGCGACTTGACCGTGTAGATCAGCGCGATGCTGATCGCGCAGCCGAGCAGGGTGCCGACGATACGCTGCGCGTTGCGCTGCTTGGTCAGCGAGTAGCCCGGCTTCAGGATGATGATGGTGGTCATCACGATCCAGTAGGCATTGGTGAGCGGCAGCAGCCGCCCCAGCCAGAACGCCAGCGCCACCGCCACCGTCACGCGCAGCGCGTGGCGGAAGCTCGGCGAGCCGAGGTTGAGGTTGGAGAAGATCAGCATCGGCGAGACGCGGCGGCGCTGCAGGAAGCGCGCCAGGGTCTGGTCGATCTTCAGCTCGGTCTTGCTGGTGTCGGGCGTCTCGGCGAGCGCGCGGCGCATCTTGTCGATCAGGCGCGTGGCGCTCCAGATGCGCCGGAAGGTGGCCAGCACGGCCGCGTAGGCCTCGGGGTTGGTCTGCGCGAAGTTCTTCTTGCGCATCAGCTCGATCTCGTACTCGATCGCGCGCAGCTCGGCCTTCACGCTGATGCGCGGCTGGCTCGCGCGATTCTCCAGCACCGCGAGGCCGACCGTTTCGAGGTCGGAGGCGGCCTTGCGGATCAGGTCGCGATAGAACAGCAGCATGTCCGAGCCGCCGAAGGTGCTGCGCACCAGCGGGTAGTCGGTATGCGCGCCGACGAACATCTCGTGCAGGTCGACGCTGTTGATGAACAGGTTGAACATCATGGTGCGCGCCGGGTCGAGCTTGCCGTGGCGCAGCTTGGGCAGGTTGCGCAGCACGATGTCGCGCGCGGTTTCCTGCGATTCGACCGCCGCCACCTGCTTGATCACCAGGTTGCGGTAGCACTCGTCGAGATCGGCATCGGGATCGTAGAAATCGGCGCGCGCGAGCAGGTAGCCGGACAAGGCGAACAGGCTGTCGGCCAGCGCCTGCTGCTCGATGCGGCGCGCCTGCCAGCGCGACACCAGGGTGGCCCAGTAGGTGTACCAGAGGCCGCCGGCGAGGATCCAGGCCGCGTTGACCAGCGCCTCGAGCGGCGTGAAGCTGTCCTCCAGCGTCATCACCATCATGAACAGGGTGGCGAAGCTGATCTGCGGCCAGCGGTTGCCGTACACCACGATCAGCGACAGCACGAAGGTGAGCGGCACGATGGTCAGCCACAGCGCGAAGATGTTCGGCGTGGCCAGGCCGGTGGCCAGCGCCGACAAAAAGCCGATCACGCTGCACGCGAGCATTTCGTTGTGCTTGTACTTGAGCGGGCCCGGCATGTCGACCACGCAGGCGCCCAGCGCGCCGGTGGCGATGGTGAAGCCGAGGTCGCGTTCGTGGAACACGATCAGGCAGAGCACGGCCGGCAGGGACACGCCGACGGCGATTCGCAGGCCGCCGAAGAAATACTGGCTGTACAGGAATTTCCTGATTTCGATCGAATAGCGCATCGAGGACGGGTTGAGGAAACGGCGCGGGGGGACGGACGAGTCTATCGTATTTCCCCGGGCCGGCCGTCTGGCCGTTCTCCGAATATCCGGGCGCGGGCGCGTTTGCTATCCTTGGCGCTTCCTGCGCGGTGTCGTGCCGCGCCTCGTCCGTTGCGCCGCCTGCATGCTCCATCTCTTCTTCTCGAACCGCCACGAAACCCTCGCCGATGCGCTGATCGAGCATCTCGCCTCGCATCCGGGCGCGGCGGGCCCGTGGGCGCGCCAGCAGGTGATCGTGCCGAGCGCGGCGCTGCGGCGGCGGCTCGAGCTCGACATCGCCGGGCGGCACGGCATTTGCGCGAACCTCGAGTTCAGCTACCTGGCGCAATGGCTGTGGACGCAGATCGGCCAGGTGCTGCGCGTGCCGCCGCGCTCGCCGTTCGCGCCGGACCGGCTGGTGTGGCGCTGCTACCGGCTGCTGTCGGAGGCGGTGGAGGTTGAGGGCGAGGACGGCGCTCATGGCGGTCTCGACGAAGCTGGGGCAGCGCACGGCGCGGCGCCCTGGCTCGCCTCGCCGCGGCTCGCGGCCTACCTGGCGGCGGCCGATGCGCCGATGCGCTACGAGCTGGCGCATCGCCTCGCCTCGGTGTTCGACCACTACCTGACCTACCGGCCCGAATGGCTGGCGGCCTGGCGCGACGGCGGCTCGATCTTCGCCTTGGAGGGCACGCCTTCGCGCGGCGCCGAGGCCGCGCGCGACGACGAGCACTGGCAGGCCGCGCTGTGGCGCGCGCTGGTGGCCGAGCTTGCCGAGGACGGCGAGCCGCCCGCGCATCGTTTCCTGCGCGAGGCGCCCGCGCTCGCGCCCGACGCGCGCACGCTGGCCGCCTGGCCCGATGCGGTCAGCGTGTTCGCGCTGCCGACCATGCCGCCGCTGCACGTCGCGCTGCTGCGCGAGCTGTCGCGCTGGATCGACGTGCGGATCTACGCGCTCAATCCCTGCCGCGAATTCTGGTTCGACATCGTCAGCGCCGCGCGCGTCGAGTCGCTCGACGCGGCCGGCCAGCTCGACTACCAGCAGGTCGGCCATCCGCTGCTGGCCGAGTGGGGGCGCCAGACCCAGGCGCAGCTGCACATGCTGCACGAGCTGACCGAAACCGCCGCCGCCACCGATGCCGCGCAATACGACGGGTTTGCCGGCGACACCTGGCTGGCGCGGATCCAGAACGCGATCCTCGACCTGCAGCCCGAGGCCGAGCTGGGGCCGCCGCCGGCCGAGCGCGGCATCGAGGTGCATGTCTGCCACGGCCTGGCGCGCCAGCTCGAGGTGCTGCACGACCGGCTGCTGGCCGCCTTCGCCGAGGATCCGACGCTCGCGCCCTCGGACGTGCTGGTGGCGGTGGCCGACCTGGCCGCGGCCGGCCCGCTGATCGACGCGGTGTTCGGCACCGCCGCCTCGCAGGAGGCCGCGCGCGTGCCGTACCGGATCACCGGGCTGCCGCCCTCGCAGGCCAACCCGGTGGCGCGCGTGCTGCTCGACTGGCTGGCCCTGCCCGATCGCGAGGTGGGGGCGCCCGAGCTGGTGGAGTGGCTGCGCGTGGACGCGGTGGCGGCCCGCTACGGCATCGACGCGGCCGCTTTGGAGACCGTGCAGACCTGGCTCGCCGCGGCCGGCGCGCGACGCGGGCTGGCGGCCGCGAACGATGCCGCGGGCGGCGCGGTGGACGGCGACGCCGTGCCGGTGCGCCGCCACACCTTCGCCGATGCGCTGGCGCGGCTGTTCCTCGGCTACGCGATGCCGGACGGCGCGGCACCGGTCGGCGCCTATCTGCCGGTGGACGGTCCCGAGGGCGGCGAGGCCGAACTGCTGGGCCGGCTCGCGCGCTTCACCGACGATCTCGACTGGTTCGCCGGCCGCATCGCCGGCGAGGAAACGCCCGAAGCCTGGGGCGAGATCTTCGCCGATGCGCTGGCGCGTTTCTTCGATTCGGGCGCGGCCCATGCGGACGCCTTGTCGGGCGTGCGCGACGCGCTCGACGCGCTGGTCGCGACGATCCGCGAGGGCGCGCGCGACCTGCCGGTGCCGGCCGCCGTGATGCGCGCCGGTTTCGCCGCCGCGCTCGACGATCCGGCGCGCGGCGGCGTGCCCTGGGGCGGCGTGACCTTCTCCTCGCTGACCAGCCTGCGCGGTCTGCCGTATCGCGTGGTCTGCCTGGTCGGGATGGACGACGGCGTGCTGCCGAGCCTGGCGCGCGCCGACGAGTTCGACCTGATGGCGGTGTTCGCCAAGCTCGGCGATCGCCAGCGCCGCGACGACGAGCGCAACCTGTTCCTCGACCTGCTGCTGGCCGCGCGCGACCGGCTGCTGATCACCTACACGGGCCGCAGCATCCGCGACAACGCGCCCTTGCCGCCGGCCGCCCTGGTCGACGAACTGCTCGACTACGTGGCCGAGGTCACGGCCGGGCCGGGCGCGGCGCCGGCCGCGATCGAGGCGGCGCGGCGCGCCTTCGTGATCGAGCATCCGCTGCAGCCGTTCTCGGCCGACTACTTCGAGACCGGCGGGCGGCTCTATTCCTACGACGCCGAACGCGCCACGCTGGCCGGCCAGCTCGCGCGCGGCGCGACCGAGGACGTGCCGCCGTTCTTCGCCGCGCCGCTGCCGCCCGAGCCCGAGGCGCCGGTGGCCTTCGGCGACTTCGAGCGCTTCTGGCGCCATCCGGCGCGCGCGCTGCTGCGCGACCGGCTCGGCGTCGCGCTGTTCGACGCGCA